>JAJPXC010000106.1:0-4087 GCA_021205635.1 Bacteroidales bacterium
ATATTAAATATCAATCAATCAATAATACTCCGCGCAAAGAGCCTGAATGTCCGACCTGTGAAACACCGATACTCAATTCTGACAGATGGATTGATAAATACAATCAAACAATTTCAGAAATAAAAAATCAAATTGAGTATGATATTCTCGTAAGCACATCGGACAAGACCTTAATAGACAACATTGTAAATATTATGGCAGAGGTGCTATTGGTTGACACTCCATATTACGAGATTGAGGGCAAGAAAATTGATACCGAGCTTGTCCGTATCAACTACAGAAAAATAAATTTTGAAATGCTTGATGCATTTATGATTGAGTACAACAAGATACGGTATAAAATCAAAAACAGTAAATATTACCTAATCACCGCACTATACAATATCCCCTTAACCGCAGCGGCGGCATTGGCAAACAGAGTACAGTATGACATATATGGAGTGCATAACGAATGAATAAAATAACCTTAACAGCAAAACCGAGGGCGCCTTAGTATCGGTTTTTTTATTGCGGAACCATTAACTAAAAAATGAGGAGGATTTTAAACAAATGTTTATCAAAAATAAAATCAAAAGAGTCGTTGCCGCCGTAATGACAGCGGCAATGGCAGCGAGCCTCGTTCCGACTGCGGCACTTGCGGCGCAGTCGAACGAATATGTTGACCCCGCTGACGTGTGGGTTGCGGCCAACGGGCGAACAGATGAGCTTGACATTAACGCAACAACAACGTATGAAACATCATATTGTCCCGTATGCGATATGGAAACAACTATGTTGGTTTATCGTGTACCCGAATATACAAAATCGGGCGGTACTGCTTTAAATCACGATGTTAAATACTCGGACGGCACTTGCCTTGACGGAGTGAGCACCGGCAATACAGACAGCGGAACCCCCGGCGTTGACGCAACCTATACCGGCTATCATTGGACGAAAGCGGTATGTCAAAACTGCGGAACAATCAACTCAAACGAGGGAACCGACAGTTATGCGTTTGCAAAGAATGTGTATGTCTTGTATAGCTGCGACAGCAATTTCTTTTTGCCGTTTGACAGCACAACGCATACTCCCTATGACAGTGAATATCATACTACTGTATCAAAAGAGGGCGAATATTGCCAATACTGTAAAGGCACATACGCGGTTGCGACCGAATCGCTTGATGAGCATAACTTCACCGAAACGGTTGACGCGGAGCTTGGCAATCAGCGTTTTCATATCACCGGAACGTGCGACGACTGCGGATATATCAAGAATGAGTACGTTGTCGCAAAATCTGTAATCCAAAGCTATTACGGAAAGGTTGACGGTGATGCTCATACGATAACCGTCACAGACTTATCCGACAGCGGTGTTCATACAAAGATACGCTACGGAACGGCGGCGGATGAGTGTACATTGACTTCCGCACCGAACTATACAAGCGAGGGATATTATCCGATATATTACGAAATAGACTACAGCTATGACGGCGTAAGTATGACGGAAAACGGTGTAAGCTATGTATGGCTGCTTGACGACGGTTCAAGCTCATCATTGCTTATAACATCATCTTGTTCCCACAGCTACAGTTATCTTGAAACCGTGAAGCCCACTTGTACCGAGCTTGGTTATGACCGTTTTCAGTGTACCGAGTGCGGCGCGCTTATGAAAACCAACTACACAGCAGCTACGGGACACACATATAACGAGCTTGTAATACGTGAGGCAAGCTGTCAGCAAGGCGGTTACATTCTGTATATGTGTAAGGACTGCGGCAGTTACTACACAGAAACCACGTCAATGACCGACCACACATATACGACAACGACAGTGGCAGCAACGTGTACGATGAACGGCTATACACAGCATACTTGTATTGACTGCGGGTATTACTACATCACAGATTTAACCGCGCTTGCAAGCCACGATTACCGCGAAAAGGTCACATCTCCCACCTGCACCACTCGTGGTTTCACGACCTATACTTGCTACAACTGCGGCGACACATACATCAGTGATTACACCGAAGCGACAGGACATGATTGGGACAACGGCACGGTAATCACGAACTCTACCTGCGAGAGTGAGGGTGTGCTTGAATATACCTGTAAAGACTGCGGCGAAACGATGATACAGGCGATTTCGGCAAACGGTCATACTGCGGGAGCCGCTGCGACTTGTACAGAACCGCAAGTTTGTACGGACTGCGGAGCTATCCTTGAATTGCCTACGGGACATACCTACACGGGAGTTGTAACACTTCCGACTTGCTATTCAATGGGATATACAACCTACACTTGTGACGATTGCGGCAGCTCATATATAAGTGATTACACCGATAAGACAGACCACCACTATCATACAGAGGTGACTTTGCCAACGTGTACATCTATGGGATATACGACATATACCTGTACCGAATGCGGCGACGAGTATACAAGCGATTATACCGATAAAATCGCTCACGACTATATCGCTGAAATAACTCCGGCAACGTGTACTTCTATGGGTTATACAACCTATACCTGTTCGGTGTGCGGCGACAGCTATGTCAGTGACTACACCGATGTACTCCCACACAATTACACAAAACAGGTTATCGAACCGACGTGTACTGAATTGGGCTACAGTATATATACCTGTCCCGACTGCGGCACGGAATACATCGGTGATTACGAGGAAATAACAGAACACAACTACGAAAAGGTTGTGACCGAACCCACTTGTACCGAAATGGGCTATACAACGTATACCTGTCCCGACTGCGGATATTCGTATGTCGGCGACTATACGGACGCTAAAGGTCATTCTTACGAAAAGACAATAACCGAGCCTACGTGTACCACGATTGGCTATACAACGTATACTTGTTCCGATTGCGGAAATTCATATGTTGCTGACGAAACAGCGAAGCTGGCGCACAGCTATGAAAAGACAATAACATTCCCGACGTGTACGGAAATGAGCTACACCGTTTATACTTGCTCCGACTGCGGCGACACATATACGGGTGACTATACCGACGCGACGGGACACAGCTTTACGGAAACAATAACAAAACCGACCTGCACCGAGATAGGTTATTCTACGTTCACTTGTGATGTATGCGGTTACAGCTATGTAGGCAATGAAAAAGCAAAAACGGCGCATAACTATAACAGCGAAACAACCGAGCCTACGTGTACGGAAATGGGCTATACAGTCTATACTTGCGCCGACTGCGGCGATACCTACACGGGTGATTATACCGATGCCAAAGGTCATAACTATGTTGCGACCGTAACGGACGCGACTTGTACCGAGCTTGGATATACAACCTATGTATGCTCCGACTGCGGCGACACATACATTGCAAATGAAACCAGTACATTATCACATAATTACGAAAAGGTCATAACCGAGCCGACCTGCGTTGACTTGGGCTATACGACCTATACGTGTACCTACTGCGGTGAAACGCATAAGGGCGATTATGTTGAAGCATTGGGACACACGCCGAGTGAGTGGATAATCGATGTGCCCGCGACAATCGAAAACGAGGACAGTAAACACATTGAATGTACTGTTTGCGGTGAAATACTTGAAACCGCTGTAATAGAACAGTTAAGCGAAAAGGATAATTCGGACGAGGACGGTTATTCAACAGTTGGTGATTATACTATCCTTATCACCGATTGCAACGGAAAGCCGATATTCGACAGTGAGATTTCAATTGATACAAACGACAATATCACTATCGTACTTCCCGACGGCAGATTGTTGAGTGCGGACGATATAACCACAATCACGGTTACAAAGGACAAGCAGCCTGCCGAGGGTGTAAAGATTTTCATATCAGATACGATGAATAATGCGGCAACAGGCACTACAGACGAGAATGGTCAACTGAGCGTTCCGAACACGACATCATCAACAGGTGACACAAACGGCACTGTTGCTGACGATGAGAACACCTATGTTGTTGTAGTCACCGATAAAAACGGTACTCTCATTCCCAACTGTAATGTTGAGGTCGGAGAAAACTATTCAATAAACGTAACGCTCCCGATGGGAACAGAATTTCATTCCGACAATAGAAATACAGTAACCGTTGTACACGACACGG
>JAJPXC010000106.1:4097-4460 GCA_021205635.1 Bacteroidales bacterium
AGCCTGTAGAGGGACTGCGTATACAGCTTATCGGCGACGGCGATTACATTGAAAACGGTTATACTAACTTCAACGGTCAAATAACGCTGCCTATGACGAACAGCGATTACACCGACGAAAACGGCAGTGCCGATGTCGGCGAAATAGTTGACAGCGTTATCTATGACTATATCGTGACCGTTTCGGACGAGAACGGATTTATAGAGGACGCTCTTGTTACGCTTATTGCGGACGACAATTCAATTCTCGTATGCTTGCCGGAGGGCAATGTTATAGATTACTACAACAGAATTACGGTTAAGGTTTTGAAATCCGACGGAACAGCCGTTGAGGGTTGGAAAGTCACCGTATACAACAAGGACG
>JAJPXC010000048.1 GCA_021205635.1 Bacteroidales bacterium
ATCCCGCTCCGGGGGTTTGGGGGCCAGTTCCTACTTTAATAGAGCCTTATAAGCTCGTCCGTAGCTGGGGGCGACGATCACCACCTGACCCTTGACGGGACGCGGCAGCAGCTGCCCCTGCAGGTTGAACACCTTAGCGTCCACCCCGATCTCATCGACACCCACCTCCACAATACCGGTGGGATCATCCACGCTCAAGTAATAGGTGGCTGAGTTGCCGCTCTTGGTTGACGAGTAGCCGTCGAGCATCGAGTAAGCGTAAACGTCGCTGTCAACGTAGATGGGCACTGAGAGAGCCTGGCCTACAGCACTCTTGAAGATTGAGGTCTTGCCCTCATATTTGCCATGCTGCTTCACGATAGCCACGATTACCACGTCCTTATCGGGATCGAAATCGGTAACGGTAGCCTTGGGACGCTTGCCGGTTACAGTGGTAACGGAACGGCTAGGCAGGTCGAAGGTCACAGTAGGAACGACGCTGTTTTTGGGCTCGTCGTTGTCGTACTGTATGGTACCAACGTTGCCCTCGCTCTTGCGGACAGCCTCGGAGGTAGCGCCGCGATACTTGGTCTCAATATCGGGAATCTCGGTCACAATCTCGGTTTTGTCCTCCTCAACGTAGATGAAGGGATAAACCTGGGTCTTGCTGGCTACCGATTGTTGATAGCTTGCGTAGGCGTTAAGGTCACCCGAGTAGTTGTACTCAAGGCACTTGTAGGTGTGAACCACATTATCGCCTTGGGCCTCATCAACGGTCTTGATCCACTCGCATAGCACGCGACCAATCAAATATTCATCGGTCTCCTTTACCTGCTCGGTGGAGGTAATCATCGACAGGATCATCGGCTCTTGGGTGTCTTGCCAGTAGAGCGTGTTCTTATCGGATGTGCCGCTGCCAGTGGTTGCGCAGAGGTAGCGTCCATCAATCTTGAACGAATAGAGTTGGGTCGTTTCGGGGATTTCGACGTTTTTGTAATCCTTGCGGTCGGTGCCCGTGTAGTACTCGATGTCAACGAAAGCTACCTTTGCAAAATCATCATCGGTGTTATCCTTGGTGCGCATTGCCATGATGCCGTCATTGAACAGCTCGATTTCATCATCGCCATCATCAACCACGCCGTCCTCCTCGCCAACGAGGGCGAAGTTGGTAACGCCCAGGGTGGTCGACTGCTTGGGAGCGGCCCAAAGATTGAAGGCTGTGGTGGTTTGCGTGCGCTCGGCGGTCGACATCAGTGCGGGACGAGCGGCGCCCTCGTCGCTCATGTAGAAACGGGAGTAAGCACCGATGATAAACTTCTTGCCAGCGTCGATACCTGCGTTGATGTCATCCAAGGATGCGATTCGCTTGAAGAATCGGGGAGTAGCGTCGGTGTCACAGATTGTAAACTCGGCAGTAACAACGTTACTGGTGTCCATGCCAATCTTGGAAGCTTGGGCGGTAACGGTCATGTTCTGAGTTACATCGAATGTCCAACCAGTGTCCTCCACAAAGCTAACCGATACCTGCGAGGATATATCATTGCCATCAGCGTCGGTGAACGTCCAATCGATCTCGGCGCCATCTGTTGCGCATGTTACAGTAATAGTCGTGCCCTTAGCCACGATGCAGTTGCTCTTGGAGAATACGGGATCCATTACATCGGTAACGAAAGCCTCATCCATGTAGAGGAAGATGGGCGATTGGTTGGAGGAATAGTATTTGAACAGAGGAGGATTATTGGTGCTATTATATTGTAAATGATTAGCCTCGGTGTCACCGTATTGGAGAATGGCATAACCATCGCTATCAAATGTAACAGTATTATAATTTACTGTCGAATTTGAGGAAATGTTCCTAGCGGTGCCATAAACGTAGTTTTCA
Organism: Bacteroidales bacterium; assembly: GCA_021205635.1. Classification (GTDB taxonomy): domain Bacteria; phylum Bacteroidota; class Bacteroidia; order Bacteroidales; family Muribaculaceae; genus JAJPXC01. Next base: position 1,862 of record JAJPXC010000048.1, read on the forward strand.
CCATCCATTACATAGTATTGGTTTTGACTGGCATCCTTAGCTACGAAACGGATGATTTTGGCTGATTCATTACCATTTTGCAGCGTATTTCCATTATCTTCGATGGTAAATGTGCCACCCGATTGAGATGCGGAGTAGAACCCATCAATCATTAAATAGTAGGAAGAATAGGATTTAACATATCCCACTACAAGGTAATCAACGCCCTCCTTTATCTCAGAGGCACGAACAAATTTCTTGGCCTCGAAGAATTCGTATGTGGCAGTGGCTTCTGATGAGTCTTTCCAATCGGCGTGGGTTGCCTTGGCAGCTACCGTGCAAGATGTGGAGATCGCAATGGCATCGGTGTATTGGGTCCAACCGCCCTCATCAATCTTATACCAAAGTGTTGCATCGGCTGGCGTACCTTCTGCGGCGGCAATCGTCAAGTTGAAGGCCTCCGTAAACTTGCCGCTATCTTGTGACAACTCGGGGGCCGGGAGCTGCTGCACTTTCACCACGATTTGGCCGGTGGCGGTGGTGTAGCCGTCTTTGGTGATTTGGACGTAGATGGTGCAGTCGTCGGTTACCACGACTTGGTTGCCGGTGATCCATTCGGCGTCCTCCGAGAGGCGATACTGGATTGTGGCGCCGGTAGTGGGGGTGGAGATGGTGACGGTAGCGCCCACGGCGACGGTGGCGTAGCCGGTCTCCGTGTCAACCGTCACGTCGAATGTCGGTGCGGCGCACGATTTGGTGACGGTATACGTGTACTCGCCCTCGGCCGGCTTGTAGCCTGTCTTGGTCACCTCGACGGTAAGCGTGCCGGAATCGGTAAGGGTAAGAGTTTGCGGGCTGACGCCTTCGCCTTCTTTGCCCGTACCGCCATCATCGAAAATCCAGGTGATGGTGGCGTCCTCGGGGATAGCGGTGATGGTTACGGTGGAGTTCTCGGCCACCTCTCCCTCAGCGGGGCTAACCGAGAGCTTGCAGGCTTGGATGGTGAAGTCCTTGGTGACGGTAGAAGAGGTTGAGCCCTTGATTTCGTTGCCGTCGTTGTCGCAGAGGACGGCGTAGGCCGAGATCGTGGAATCCTCGTTGATGAGCAGCGACACGGGCGACAGGTCGCTTTGCTCAGTGCCACCGATTGTATAGTAAATTATCGAGCTAGCCTCGTCGCCGCTGGCGATAGTGACATTGGTCCCCTCGGTCTTATACTCTACATCGCCGCCATCGGGCGTAAACGTGGGAGCGGAGGCCTTGGATGTTACTCCAGTTGCACACATATAAAGCTTGGGGTATACCGTGGAGGCTTGACTGGCAGAATAGGCTCTATAGAAATCATTAGATGTTAAATATTTAATGTAGCGATCAACGCTTTGGAATTTAACAGCATTATCAGAATCGAAAGAGACCGTAAAATCTGTAGCAGAAGTTTTAGCGGTGTTGGACGATATTGTGGTAGAACTTGAGGCAACAGTCAAATATTTGTTATTTGATTGTTTTAATATATAAGTATTATCAGATGTGCCAGCCTCAATAGAGAGAATGCTTACATCCGAGTTGGAAACCGTTGCTTGTGTTCCGATGACAGTAACTCCATTCGTGATACCTGGTAACTCCTTATTGGATTGCAATCCTGCTGCATGGGTTATGGTTCCATCCGAATATACCAATATATATTTAGCTCCATCAACAAATTGAGATGTACTGGTAACTAAGGTGTAAACATCACCGCTTCCCAAAGAAGGTATTGAAAATGACTTAGTTATAGTTGCTGAATTTTCACCGTTGAGAGAAGCATAAGCTGAAATTGAACATGATTCGTTAATGGTTATCGTAGCCGAATTTACGCCATCAGTATAATTATCCTCTCCCTCATCAATTGAATAGTGAAGGGTTGCGCCCTCGGTACTTGAGGCGATTGTGACTTGTGTCCCTTCGGTTACAGTGATGTCGGTACTTGTTTGTTCAACGCCTCCAATGGAGAATGTTGGGGCGTTAACCCCGACTGAAGAAGCTGCGTAAGTTACTGTAATGGCACCTATTGCTACCGCACCATTAGCCGAAGATGAACGAGAAAAGTTAAGAATAATCTCTCCCGATGCGTCTCCTTCAAAGGTTAGTGTTGAAGCACTATTCGCTGCAGTAGCCATAGCTTGGGTAGATCCATAATCCTCACCACCTACAGTTACCGATAAGTTTGTAGCAGTAGTTGTGCAGTAACAAAGAACCTGAATTTTTGATATTGTTCCTGTTATGCCAGAAGTGGATAATTTCACATATGATAGGGCTCTTTTATTTGCCGCAAATCCAGCATAAGTAGTGTTGAGGACTTGTGCATAGGTAGCATCAGTAGCCAATGTCCATGATACGTTATTAAGGGTTTGGGCCCCAGCGTTAACCGCATTACTACTACCCATCCAAGGATTTGAAGAAAAAGTATAATTGTAAGTGTCCGCTAGTATATGGATACAGGTTAGTACCCCCAGGAGTGAGAGTAGAAGTCTTTTCATAAGCGTAAGTTTTTTAAGATTTGGAGATTCAAGAACGAAGTGCAAAATCCGTCGTTCTGAATAGCCCCCTATT
>JAJPXC010000118.1 GCA_021205635.1 Bacteroidales bacterium
AAAATAGGGGGCTATTCAGAACGACGGATTTTGCACTTCGTTCTTGAATCTCCATCTCTTTCACATCTTCTACCAAAATTTAGCAAGTTAGAGACGCTTGGTGAGCTCGTCGATTTTGGCCTCAAGTCGCTCTATGTTCTTCGCCATCTCGTCCTGCCGGGCAATCATGTCGATCTCACGCTCCTTGGATTCCTCGGTCCCCGGAGACATGATGCAGTCGACAATCACGCCCGCTACAGCGTTCAAGAGGATATTTGCCGTTATGGCGATGTAGCTCAGGAAGAAAATCCAGGCGTAGGGATACTCGGTCATCACCACGCGGGCTGTATCGTTCCACCCCTCAAGGGTCATCAGTTCGATCATTGTGTAAAACGAGAGGTGCAAACGCCCAAACAGTTCGGGGAAATCTCCGGCGAAGAGCAATGTGCCTATGACAGTGTAGATGACGTTAAAAAACATCAGCAGCAGGAAAATCCACCCGATATTGGGTAGACTTTTGCCGATGCTGGCCATGAGTATGCGCAGATTTTTCACCGACCCCAGCAGACGCATCGACAGCAACAAGCGTATTGCCCTTGCAGCTCGTAGCGCCGATATGAAGTTGCTACCCCATCGGCCAAGGGTGGTCCATAGGGAGCCAGAAGAAGCGGAAACGGCGAGGTTAGAGTCCATGGAGGAGTGGTGAACGGAGAGTGGTGAAATCGGCCCACGATACAGCAGCGACTGAAATGGAAGAGGCCAAGCCTGCCACTAAAGCGATTGCAATTGCACGTAGTTTCATGATAAAAATCGTTTATGAGATTACAAAATTAAGCATTATTTCTCATTACGCAAAAGGGAAGCCTCCCACGTTTGTGGTTATTCAAGTTTTTAGGCTCCCCATCATAGACAAAGCCCCGCTTGGCAGGATGCCAGGCAGGGCTGTTATTGTCGATACGGATTGTTGGCTTAGAAGGGGAGATCGTCCTCGCCAGCTTGGGGAGAGAGCGACGGCGGAGGAGTTTGGGAGGCAGGAGCGGCGTAGCCACCCTGGGCCGGGGCAACGGCGGGAGCGGCTTGAGCAGGAGCGGCGGCGGCTGCGGCTGCGTTGGCATCAACTTTCTCGGCCTTCCAGCCACGGATACTGGTGAACCAGCGGCCTTGGTACTCGCGGCTCTCGATGTCGAAGCTTAGCTTTACGGTCTCGCCCACGTTCAGGGGATATTGGTCGGCACGCTCGCCGAAGAAGTCGAAGAACACTTTTCTGGGGTAATTCTCTTGTGTCTCAAGCACATACTCGCGCTTTTTCCAGGGGTTGCCTGCTTTGGAGGTGCCTGACGCCTCGGGGAGTGCCAGGATGATTTTTCCGGTGATTTCCATTTGGGATATTTAATGAATTTATGATTTTTCTTGATGCAAATTTAAGATTTTCGACTGAGGCGGCAAAGCTTTAACGGAAAATTTTATGAACATCGACGGCTTCGTTGCTGTATTGTACCCGGGCGAGGTACACGCCATGGCTGAGACGGCCAAGCTCCATGCTCAGCTCCGTGCCGCGGCCTTGGGCGGTCATAACGGGCAGACCGGTAAGGGCGTAGATGTCGACGCGGTCCACGCCAGCCGAGCAGCGCACGGTGAGCACTTGGTTGAGCAGTTCCCACGATTTGTCGTAGGCCAAATCGCCCACTCCGGAGCTACCCGTTGTGGCCAATTCGCTCTCATAATAGCCTTGGTCGAAGGCGGTTACGCCGAATCGCAGGTCGGAGTCGGTCATTTTGACTTCCAATTCCGTTCCGTGTACCTTATGAGCGACAACCTTGGTGGGGTCATCGAGGTCGAAAGGTTCGTCACCCTTGGCGTAGTAGACTGTGTAGTAGCGAATTGGAGCATCATCGCTCTCAGGCTCGGCTGAATCCCAAGTGAGGTAATAATAGCAGTCGTAATCCGAGCCTTGGGGCATTGCGAGCTGCACCTCCAAGTTCTGCGGCTTGCCGGGGATGGTCACGCCGTTGTACTCCATCGGGGGGATGTGAGCGGGATACTTGAAGTAGTTGCTCTGCAGTTCGTCGTAGAGGGCTTGCACTTTTGATTCCGACCCGATAACGTGATTGGTGCGGAAGAAGCAGACGCCCGACATGCCTTCCTTGGCGCGCACCTTCTCAATCTGGTCGGTGACCACGGATGTAGCCCAGTTGTTGCTTCCGTCCACCATCTTGTAGGGGGCGAGGCCTACGACCAATTGTCGGCCGTCGCAGTTGTCAACCCACGTGCCCATGTTGGGGGAGAAACCGTAGGTCTCGTTCCAGTACATTTGGGGAATAAGCAGGTCGTGATGGCCGCTTTGCATCCACTGGCAAGCGTCCTGATACACACCGTAGGCGGTCATGTTGCCGTAGCCGGGGAGATTCTTGTAAGTGCCGATAGGCGCGGCTCCCACCTTGAAGTTGGGTTTCAGCCCCTTGGCCATGTCGTAGAAATCGGCGATGAAGGTGTTGATATTCTCGCGTCGCCATTCCTCGATGGTTAGTCCTTCGGGATTGTTGTTGGCGTAGGTTTCCGAGTCGTCCCAGCCGCTTGTGGAGGGATAGCGGGTGTAGTCGAAGCTGCAACCGTCGTAGTCGTAATTGGCCACCAGCTCGCGGTAAACGTCCACCAGATACTCCCTCACCTCGGGCAGTCCAGGGTCGAGGTAATAGGCACCGTTATACTCAAAAAGCCACTCGGGATGCTGGTAATAAATGTGGCTGCGGGGATTGTTTTTATACTTGGAGGCTTCTGATGATGTGCCTATACGGTAAGGCACAATCCACGCGTGCACCTCCATGTCGCGGGCGTGGCAAGCGTCGATCACCATCCGCGAGATGTCGTAGCCTTGGTTCTTGGAGCCGTCGCCAGTGAACACGCGCATGGTGGGTTGGTAGGACGAGTCCCAAGCCACGTCGCCCTTCACTTGGGCTTGGAAGATGATGGTGTTGAAATTGGCCTGCTGTAGGCGGTCGAGGATGTCGTTTAGCTCCTGACGCTGGTCGGCCTCGTTGTACGACGAGGGGAAGTCGAGGGCCGAGTTGGTGGTCAACCACACTGCTCTCACCTCGCTTTTAGGCTGAGCCACAGCGCCTAAGGCCAAAGCCGAGCAGGCTATAGATAGCAAAATACGTTTCATATCGGGGATGGTCGCTTTACTAAAATTGCGTTTTAAGGTTATCTAGGTGCAAATTTACGAAAAAATCTTGGAATTTGAGCCACATCTTTGCCCATGTGAGGATTTTTCGCTTACTTTGTGCCGCAATTAGCCAAAGATGCTACCAATCGTGCTCGACAACATAATTTTCTCGTGGCAACGCTCGGGAGGTATATCCACCGTGTGGGGCCGCGTGATTCAGGCGCTCGCCGCGTCGGGCATGGACTATCGCGTGCTGGAATGGGACGGGGCCAACCGCAACGTGTGCCGTCGCGACCTTAAAATCCCCTCAGCCAAGGTGACCAAGCTCAAAGCTTTGCTTCCATTGGTAGCCCGATACCAAGGAGTGAAATGGGGCAAGCAAGCCCCGTTTATTTTCCACAGTTCCTATTATCGGTTCTGTACCAATCCCAACGCTATCAATATCTTAACCGTGCACGACTTCACCTACGAGCGATGCTCGTTGGGGTTGAAACGCGCAGTGCACCACCTCACCAAGCGACGTGCCATCCAGCGTGCCGACCGCGTGATATGCGTGTCATCCAACACCCGCGACGACCTGCTCCACTACGTCCCCGGGGTGAATCCCGAGAAGGTGAGAGTGATTTACAACGGCGTGGACGAGAAATTTCGCCGACTTAGCGACCACAAGCGCTTCCGCTCGGGTATCAAGCCGTTCCTCCTCTATCTGGGGGAGCGCACTGGCTATAAAAACTTCCGAATCGCCGTGGAGACAGCCCAACTGATGGGTATCGAGTTGAAAATCGCCGGGCCGCACCTCAACGGCCGCGAGTTGAATTGGCTCACGCGCATGCTCGACGACCGATATCAGTCGCTGGGATACGTCGACACCTGCACCTTAAACCGCTTGCTTAACGAGGCGTTCGCTTTGATATATCCGTCTGCCTATGAGGGCTTTGGACTGCCGATTGTGGAGGCGCAAAAGGCTGGTTGCCCGGTATTGGCTCTCAATTCCTCATCCTTGCCCGAGGTGATGGGCGACGAGACAATGCTGGTGGACGAGCCTGATCCCAAAGCTTTCACCCAGAAAGCGTGCCAATTGTACGACCACTCTGTGCGTGAGCACGTTATCGCCCAGGGCGTGCGCAACGCCGAGCGATTCTCATGGAACCAGATGGCCCAGCAGTACCTCGACCTCTACCGCGAAGTATCACAATACTCGGCCCCCAAACAATCGGCCCCCAAACAATCGGCCCCCAACAATCGGCCCCCAACCCCCCGCAGCGGGGGCT
>JAJPXC010000056.1 GCA_021205635.1 Bacteroidales bacterium
TTTCTAAAATCCTGTTTTAGAAACCGCGGTTTCTAAAACAGGATTTTAGAAACGTTGGTGCCTTGGCGGCGGATAAGGAGCTGGCCGGCGGTGGGGTTGGCCACGCGGATGCCCTGGAGATTGTAGTACTCAACGGGAGCCAGGGAGTTGTCAATCTCGATGGAGTTGACAGCGTTGTAGCCGTCGGTGGTCACTTTGATGTAGGAGAAGCGGATGGCCTTGTTGGCGACGAGCTTCAAGGGGTTGGTGATCGAGCCGGTCCAGGTGATGGGGTCGGAAGCGCCCGTGCCGCCACCCTCAACAGTGCCAACAGCGGTGTCTCCGTCGTAAGCGGTAAAGTTGCCCTTGGAGTTGGCCACGGTCTGCACGTAGATTTGCTTGATGGTCACGCCCGAAGCGGGGGTGAGGGTGCAGTAGTTGCCCTGATACCAGCGCACCTGCGCGCCGTAAGCGCCGGTGAAGTAGGTAGCGTCCTCGGGAGCGGAGAACTGGAGGGTTATGCCGTTGCAGGTGAAGTCAACGCCGCAGAGCGAGGTGTTGATGTCGGTGTTGGCGCTCTGGGTGTCGCTGCCGTCCTTGTTGAACAGGAGTGTGCCCTCAACGTCGGTGTAGGTGGGAGCCACGAAGTAGCATACGTTCTCGTCAGCCACGGGAGGAGTTACAGGCTCGCTCTCGCCCATATCGACGTTGGGGAGCAGCTGGAGGGTGCCGGAGTGAACGGCGATGAAGCCCTCGAAGGTGAGGTTCTCGCCGGCGTTGATCGACAGGCCAAACTGGTTGTAGAGCTGGATTTCGCCAGTGTTGTCGCTGAGGGTGAAGGTCTTGGCGTTGTCGGTAGCGGCTACAGTTGCGCCAAGGATCTTGATGTAGGTCGATACGAGGTCGGTAGCGACTTCCTCCACTTGGTAAACCTCGGGCTGGATGGCCGAGCCGCTGGTGGGATCAAGGAAGGTCTCAGCGTCGATCGACGACATCTGGAGCTGGCCGTTGGAGTAGTTCTGGTAGGTGCCGGTCACGCCCGCGGGGATGATGTCACCGTTGACGTAGGTCTTGCCCGTCTGGCCGTAGATCAACAGTGGGGTGGTGCCGTCGGTCACGTAGAGGTAGCTGCCGTTCTGGTAGAGGGCGGTGATGGGGAAGGTAAAACGCGAGGGAGCCTCGGTGTTGGCTGCGGCGAGGAACTCGGCGATGGAGTTGACGTCGACGGTCTCAACGGGGGTTACAGGCTCGTCGGGGATGTCGGTACCGGCGTTGCCCTTCTCGAAGAGGTAGGGAAGCGTGCCGGTAGCATCGGCGTAGCAACCGTAGGAGGTGTAGTTGGTGGAGTACTGCACGTACTTGCTGGTGGAGGCGTTGACGATCTTGGCGGTGCCGTCCGAGAGCACTTCGATTGTCCAAACAGCGCCATCCTCGGGCAGGTCGGTGGATACGTTGAACGAGTTGTAGGTGCCAGTCTGATACAGGTACTTGCCGTTGCTGTCCTTGATGTAGTAGCCGCCGGTGGTAGCCTCGATGGTAAACTCGTTGGTTTCCTCGGCCTCGATCTTGTTGCTGGCGATGGTAGCGTCAACCACGCTCAGGTAGCCGTAGCTGCCGCTCAGCGGGGTAGCGATCTTGCCCTCGGCGTAAAGCAGGTAAGCCTTGCCGGCTGTGACAGCCTTCACGTAGCCGTAGGAAGCTTTGTCGGGTTCAACGGGGGTGTCACCGTCAAACACGTAGCTCTTAACACTTTTAAACCCAGGCACTAAGAAGTACTTGGCAATTCCACCCTGAAGGGTAACGAGTTTACCAAGGTTGTCGGGGTTGGCGTTGAGGTTGAGGGCGGTACGGCAGGAGCCGGAGGGGAGCTGCACAGGGATACAAACTGAAGCGTCGGTTACATCAGCGGCATCAGCAAGGACAATATTGGTTTGCGAAACTTCCTCACCATCAGGAGCGGTGGCGGTAAAACGGATGCCCGACTCGTAAGATTGACCGTTTACGTAGCCCACGATGTAGCCCTTGACGTATTCGTCGGTGGTAGTGGGATTTGTACTTTCGGGAGCCGCTGCAATTACATCAGCCACGGTGTAGGGGCTGTCGGCGGTGCCGTCGCCTGCATAAGCGGTAAGAGCGCCCAAGCAGAGCATTGAGAGTAAAATTTTCTTCATAACAAGAATGGTATTTAGGTTTTAAGTTAAACTTTTTCCTTTTTGGCCACGAATCTCATTTTGGGGCTTTGGCCACGAATTTCATTTTGGGGCTTTGGCCACGAATCTCATTTTGGGGCTTTGGCCACGAATTTCACGAATTGACACGAATTTTTTCTATTTAAATTAGTGTAAATTAGTGAAATTCGTGGCTAAAAAAATTATTCGTGGCTAAAAAATTATTCGTGGCTAAAAAATTATTCATGGCTAAAAATTTATTCGTGGCTAAAAATTTATTCGTGGCTATTTCGCTAGCTTGCGGAGGAAGATTTCGGTGGGGAAGTGGTCGCTGTAGCCGTTGAGGAACACGCCGGCCGAGTAGGTGCGCAGGGGGTAGCCTTGGCGGTTGCCCTCGGTGTCGCGCAGGAACTCGCGGTTCAGCACCTCGCATTTCCAGTACTGCAGGCGATGCTCGTCACCGCTGAGCAGGTTGCCCGAGATGATGATCTGGTCAAAGAGGTTCCAGGCCGACTTGTAAGCCAGCGTGCCCACGCCCGAGTCGAGCACTTTCCACCAGGGGTTGAAGAACTCATGGGCACCCACGCCTTTTTTATCTTTCTTGGCGCCAAGCACCTTCGCACACGACTTATTCATGGGATCGTCGTTCAAGTCACCCATGATAATCACGCTCATCGAGGGGTCTACGGTCCACAGGGAGTCGGCAATATGCTTGCTCAACGCGGCGGCAGCCTCTCGCAGGTAGCTCGACTGCTCCTCGCCACCCAGGCGCGACGGCCAGTGGTTGACAATCACGCCAATACGCTCGCCGGCCATGCGGCCAACGACACACATCTGGTCGCGGGTGCGGAACGACTCGTAGCCTTCGATGAACAGGGTGTGGTTGGTGACGTTCTCCACTTGGAAGAAGCGGGGGTTGTAAAGCATGCCCACGTCAACGCCGCGGCGGTCGGGAGAGTCGTGGTGAACGATCTGGAGATCCCACTTCGAGATCTGGGGATCGGCCACGAGGTCCTCGAGCACCGAGCGGTTCTCAATCTCGCTCACGCCGATGATGGCCGGGCCCATGGGGGTGGTGGGAGAGGTGAACGAGGCGATCGCGCGGGCCAAATTGGAGATTTTCGACCAATACTTGCGGCCGTCCCACTGGCGAGCGCCGTCGGGGGTGAACTCGGCGTCACGTCCCAGCGGGTTGTTGGGGATCGTGTCGAAGAGGTTTTCGAGGTTGTAGAAAGCCACGCCGTATACGCGGTACTGGGTCCCTGACGACTTGCCCTGATTTTGGGCCATCATCGGGATAATTGACAAGGCCATCAAGGCCACCAAGGCTAACGTGAAAAGTTTCTTCATTGCTTTAAGGCATGTTGGCAGCTGGGCTGCGGGTTACGTGTCTTCGTCTGGTTGAATTCGCTATCTTCTTTCTAACGCTCGGACGGGCCGCGCGGTTTTAAAGATTAAGGGATTTTGGCGATTTTCAAATCTTTGAATCTTTAAATCTTTAAAGGCGCTTGCGAGCGCAGGCAGAAAGTCAGCGTAAAGGTAGGAACTTTTTTTTAATCAGCAAAAAAATTATTAAAAGAGGAGGGCGATGTTGTAGGTGATGAGGCCCATTACCCAGGCCAGCGCCGTGTTGTAGACGATCGAGAAAATCCCGTATCGCAATTGGCCCGTTTCCTTGACGATGGCCGTAATCGTGGCTATACAGGGGCAGTAGAGCAGGATGAACACCATAAAAGCGAGGGCCGAAGCGGGGGTGAAATCGGGCTGCCCGGTGGCGGGATTGGGGGTGGTCAATCGGGCGCCGAGCGTCTGGTCGGAGGCTTCCTCGTCGCCGGTGTAGAGTACGCCTAGGGTCGACACCACGATCTCCTTGGCGGGTACACCCGCGAGCGCGGCCACGGTGCCGCGCCAGGTGAATCCCAGCGGCTCCATCACGGGATTGACCGCCTGCCCCATCATCGCCAAGTAGCTGCGATGGACCGGCGGTTCTCCCTCGGACGGCCCCCCATCGGACGGCCCCCCATAGGTCGCCCCCCCAGCTGTCGGCCCCCCAAACCCCCCCCCGACCGGGGGCCGAGGATATTATCTGGGTTAGATTACA
>JAJPXC010000138.1 GCA_021205635.1 Bacteroidales bacterium
ATTTCGCCGAATTCTTATTTACCGAAATCGCCGATGCAAAATTACCGATTACACGTTATCCGTGGTCACTGCCTCAACGCCAGTGCTCCACGCGTTGGAGACGGTGTAGGACGCCACGCCGTTGCCCGGAGAGTAGACGTAAACGTCGGCAGTTGAGTCGATATTGACCACGTAATCCGTCGCCGCCTGCATGGTGACGGAGCTAGTGGTGCCGAGGCCCCCCTCGGGGATAGTCACTCCGTAGCTGAGGTCGGCGTAGGAGTAGTTGCTGTTGGTGGCAGCCAGGCGCCACGTCACTCCCGGCGATTGGGAATAGTTGGTATATGGATACAACATGTAATATTTGCTGTTCAGCGGGAACCATGAGCCGCCGTTGAAAGTGGCCGTCGCGGGCTGGTAGCCGCTCGGGGCGTCGGCCAAGGAGCCGGAAATCGCCATATTCGACAGAGAATATCGGGTGAAGCCTGTGTTAGCCCCGTTTATGAACACGCTCCCCTTGCTTTTAGGGATGACAACCGGTGCCGATCCCCAGTTGGATGCGCTCGAGGGCCAATACCCAGCAACCGACAAGTCAAACTCCTTGGTCTGGGTCAACGAGCCATCCGTCAACGTCCAGCGCAGGAGCAGACTCTTTTTCGAAATGGCGGCGTAAATATAAGAGATATTATCGATGTCGAGCCATGCCACATGGTCGACGCGCAAGTCGGCATCGACGCTCGACGACGTGTAGGTCGCGCGGAACACCTCGGTAAGCTCGCCCGTCGATATGTTCACCTGATGTAATACAAGAGGACTGGAACGCAAGTCGAGCGTCATGTTGGCGATATATATGTTGCCGCTACCATCCTTGAACACGGTATTACAGGGATAACCGCCTATCAAGCCAGCGGCGTCGAGCTCCAATTGCTTAATTTTCTCGCCCGTGTGACGGTTGTACACGTCGAGATAAGTCATCGTCGGGGAGCCGTCGGCATCGCGCCCTGAGATGTAAAGATAGTCGCCCGAGACAACAAACGATCTATTTTGTTTGCCACTATTGGCTTGCGTGAAGTTGTCGTATGTGGAGTCGGTTGAGCGCACCCAATTGTTCCAAATCACGAAATTGGGAACTCCGGTTCCATACCAATTATAATCCCCCGGATCGCAGGTGATAGTATACCCATCCTCGTAATTGCCAACGCCCACCGAGGTGATGTTGAACGTGCGATAGCCCGACTTGGCGTTGGCGCAACCTTCCTTCACCGCTACCACTCGCCAGTAATAGAACCCAAGACCGATATTAGCCGACGTAACTGTAACTGAATATTTGGACGCGCCACCCCCATCGGAAGGCGTTTTCTTCTTGCTATAGTGGATAGTTGAGAAATCGGGGGTAGTGGATACCTGCACTCGGTAGTAGTCGGCGCCCACGCCGGTCCATTGGAATTTGACGCTCTCCTCTTGGTCGCTGCCGTCATCGGGAGCGACCAACTCAGGCGCCTCCAAGGTCTCAAAAGCAGGATAATCTATCACTATCGGCTCCGACTCAAACCCATAGCCGTCGTACACGCACACGGCGTACCAGTAACCCGTGTCGTAATCGGTATCGAGAGTGTATGAGTTGGTGTAGGTCACACCCAAAAGGTAATCTGCCGAAATGCCGTCGCCGTCACTGCGCTTGGCATCGGCCAAGGCAATCGTCGTGGGCACAGCGTATACCGAGTAACGCACGATGGCGCTCTCCTGGTTGGGGTTGGTCGACGCTGTCCAGCTCAGCTTGGAACTCGCGTGCTTGCCACCCGTGGGAGCGGGGAAATCGTAACGTTTATATTGACACGAGTCGGTGTCGTACCACAACAGCCGCGGCGTCAACGACGGCCCCTTGAAGTAGCTCTTCTTGAGCTTCGAGGAGACGTTGGTGAACGACTTGGCACTGTATATAGCCGAACCCGGGCCGTTCCAGCCCGAGGAAGCCCCGTACTGACGGTTGAGCGTTATCTGGTCGCCAAGGTCGGCCTGATTGGTGGCCGACGAGATGGAATGGGAGGCGTAGAAGTTGCGCCCCAACTGCTTGGCTGCCTTGTGATACCATTGCGACAGTGGGCCGAAAGCGTTGGTGGCATGCGTGGTGGCCCAGTAGAGTTGGGGCGACAGCGCGTCGATATATCCATTGTAAACCCACGCCAAGGGATCAGAAAACAACTTGGCATACTGATACTCCATCGAGGCAGACGGGGAATCCGATATACCGTATCCAGCCTTGGCCACGCCTGCGGGAGCCACGATAAACGAGCAGTCGGGCCGGTTGTTCTTGATCACGTTGTATACCCGCGAAATCATCTGGTTGACGTTGTTGCGACGCCAGTTGGCCATCGACACACCGTTAGCGTAGTCGTCCGACGAGGTATAAGTCGAGTAATCGGCGGCCGAGGAGTTGGCGGGCATCCCCTCGGGATAAAAGTAATCGTCCATCACCACGCCATCGACGGCATAATTAAGGATTATCTCCTTCACCACCTTGGCGATATGGGTGCGTATAGAGGCCTTTCCGATGTTAAGCACCTTGGTGGTTACACCTGCGTCGTTGGTGTAAGAGATCACCTTGGAATTGAGGTTGTCAACATCGAGTTCAGTGGTATATGTGGTATTGGTGGAGGCATAGCGCATTGGGTTGACCCAAGCGTAGCACTCCATGCCACGGGAGTGGCACTCCTCCACCACCCATGCCAAGGGGTCATACCCCGGCGACGTGCCGCGTGTACCCGACACATAAGCGCTCCAAGGCTCAAGGGAGGATTTGTACATGGCGTCGCACATCGAGCGCACCTGAAAATAGATCGCGTTGATCCCCGCCGCTTGCATGTCGTCGAGATAATCGGTCATCACCGCCTTCTGGGCCTTACGCTTGGCGGCGGTTGTGCCGGTGTTGGCCGACAATGGCCAGTCTAGGGACCATACCGTGGCGCACCACACGGCGCGGTGCTCGCGCTTGATGGTCTCAGCGCCGTTGGTCGACAGGGATAATAGCAAAGTCATGGCCACGCACATCGCGCGCCACGTTTTGGTAAAGAATTTCGAGTGCGGCTTGGGCCTCAGCGCCTTTGCCGGCTCACAATAGTTTCTCATGCTTAGGGTCTAAAATATAATGTGATAGTTAGGGGTAGTTGCTTTCCCGGTGTATACGTCACCGTGTATCCATGGTTGCGTACTTTACACCGCGAATATAACCCAAATTTCCGAATCAACAACCAATTTTCAAAATTATTAACACGTTGCCCACATGTCGATTTTAAGAATAATTATGTACGCGCAATGGGAAAAATGCGTAACTTCGCGTCGCAAATCTATTTAAATTAGCCAACTGCTTATGTGGAGATACCTCATCATAGCCCTGCTGGCCCTGGTGGCCACCTCCTGCGGCGAGTACAACAAAGCCCAGAAGAGCAGGGACTTCGACTATAAATTCGACTTCGCCAAGCGCGCCTTCGAGAACGGCAAGTACGTCCAAGCCGCCACCATCCTCGAGGAGTGCGTGACCGTGTTCAAAGGCTCCGACAAGGCCGAGGAATCGCTCTATCTGTTGGCCCGAGCCAACTATGAGAACAAGGACTATCTCACATCCGGCACCTGGTTCAAAGCCTACTACACCCGCTACCCGCGAGGCAAGTACACCGAGATGGCCCGGTTCTACAGCGCTTACGGATACTACCTCGACTCCCCCGACCCACAGCTCGACCAAAGCGAGACTATCAAGGCCATCGAGGAGTTCCAGGCCTTCATCGACTTCTTCCCTCGAAGCGACAAGGTTCACCAAGCCCAAAATTGCCTCTTCGAGCTTCAGGACAAGCTCACGCTCAAGCAACTCCAGAACGCCCAACTCTATTACAACCTGGGCAACTACATGGGCAACAACTACGAGTCGGCCGTGATCGTCGCCAAGAACGCGATCAAGGAATACCCCCACACCAAGTACAAGGAGGATCTTGACCTTCTCATCCTCAAAGCACGTTACCAAGAGGCATCGCAGAGCGTTGACGAGAAGAAAGCCGAGCGATTCCGCGACGTGATTGACGAGTACTACAACTTCGTGAGCTCCTACCCCGACAGCCCCAACCGCGAGGAGGCCGAGAACATCTACTCAATCGCCCGAAAGTACGCCCACGAGTAACCCCCACGTTAAATCATAATTGCAATTATATAATGGACTACAAGAAGACTAACGCACCTCTCAACACCGTGACCCGCGACATGATCGAGATGTCGAAGGACACGGGCAACATCTACGAAACTGTGTGCATCTGCGCCAAGCGCGCCAACCAGATCGCCGGCGAGATGAAGCACGATCTCGAGAAGAAGCTTCAGGAATTCGCCTCACTCAATGACAACCTCGAGGAGATCACCGAGAACCGCGAGCAGATCGAGATCTCCAAGTACTACGAGAAGCTCCCCAAGCCCACCCTCATCGCCGCCCAGGAATACATCGAAGGCAAGATCCACTACCGCAACCCCGCCAAGGACAAGCCCTCCCTCGACTAATCAAGAAGGCAGCCCGGATAAAAATCCCTCGAGGCTAAGCAGGAAGTCCCTTCAGGCTAGCGTCCATCATCTTGCGCCCTCGAAATAACGTTATAACGCTATTACGTTATTGCGTTATTGCGTTATTGCGTTATTGCGTTATTGTTCGATTTCGCGATTAGGCGACCTCCGGCTCTCACTTTCACTTCGGGGGATCCCAAAAAAATT
Source organism: Bacteroidales bacterium (assembly GCA_021205635.1). Classification (GTDB taxonomy): domain Bacteria; phylum Bacteroidota; class Bacteroidia; order Bacteroidales; family Muribaculaceae; genus JAJPXC01. The sequence continues at coordinate 4,723 of JAJPXC010000138.1, forward strand.
TTCACCTTGCGCGGTTACGAAAAAATTTGTAACTTCGCGGCCGTATGCGCAATCTCTGGCGGGACAAGCTGCCCGTGTATATTGCGTGATGTTAAACATTTTAAAGCTTTAAAACTAGAAATGGATTTAATCAAAGTAGCCGAGGAGGCATTCGCTACCGGGAAGCAGCATCCTCAATTTGGCCCCGGCGACACCATCACCGTTGCCTACCGCATCAAGGAGGGTAACAAGGAGCGTATCCAGCAGTATCGCGGCGTCGTTATCAAAATCGCCGGCGAAGGCCCCAAAAAGCGCTTCACCGTGCGCAAGATGAGCGACAACATCGGCGTTGAGCGTATCTTCCCCATCGAGTCGCCCTTCATCGATTCCATCACCGTCAACAAGTATGGCAAGGTGCGTCGCGCCAAGCTTTACTACCTGCGCAAGCTCACTGGCAAGAAGGCTCGCATCAAAGAGCGTCGCCTCAAAGCCGCTCCCGTGAAGTAATCACCTGCAGCGCAACGCATAAAAATGGCTCGCCCCACAAGGCGAGCCATTTTTACTAAGGGTAACTACTAAGGCTCGGTTCAACATAAAATGTTGAACGGAGGCTAAGCGGGAATCTTCTTGCGCACCTCGTCGTAGTAGTTCCAGATACGCTTGACGTAATCAACCGTCTCGCGCCCTCGCGAATATCCGTACTTCACCACCGGGTCGCGGTAATATTTCCGCTTCATCTTCATCAGCATCGCTTTCTCCACGTTCCCGTCCCACTTCGTGGGATCGAGCTTATACTTTTTAGCCAAGGCGATAGCGTCCAAAACGTGACCTGGACCGGCATTGTAGGCCGCCATCACAAATTTCTGCCGCTCAATCGGGTCAGGCACCTTCGACGCCAATATCTCGTCGTAGCGGTTCAACACCTTCACTGCCGTCTCAATCGACCGCGAAGCCGACGACATCTCGCTCTTCTTCAGCCCGAAATCCTTGGCCGTGTTGGGCATAATCTGCATCACACCCTTGGCACCAGCCCACGATCGGGCCGTGGAATCGAATCGGCTCTCGGTGAACCCTTGCGCAGCCAACAAGCGCCAATCCCAACTGGTGCCCTCGGTGTGCTGCTTGTACAGGTGGTCGAAGGGCGACGCGTAGCCGTTCTCGAATTTGCGATCGAAGCTGGCGCCCTCCACCGGCAGATTCTTCTGCGAGTCGAAATACTTCTTGAGGATCTCGTCCTGGGCCTCGCGAGGCTTGGCCTCCTTCATCCACTCGTCGATCTTCTCGCCCAGCCACTTCATATCCTTGGCCACGCCCCATTGCGACAACTCGGGCGTCGAGATCGCCAAGGTGATGTTCAAGTCGGGATAATAGGTTTTGTTCAACTTGGCCGTCTCCGAGTCGACGATGGCCAGATGGATGTCGCCATGAGCCACGGCCGCAAGCATATCCTCAGTGGCCAGCGAGTCCTCGTCGACGGGACGGATATTAATACCGCCGCCAATCTTGTCGTTAACTTCTTCGAGCGCCTCCTCGCTCTTGGAATCCTTCTGAACGTATACCGTTTGGCCCTTCAGCTGATTGATATCGACCAGCACGGTGTCGCCCGGCGGTTGCACGAGCACCTCCTCGGTGTAGGTTTTCAGTCCGCAGGGGATGATTTTGTGACGCGAATCGGCGGTCACGGGAATCTGCGTGCCCACAAGGTCAACCTCGCCGTCGACCGCCCACTGTATAGCCTCGTCAAGACTCCCGGCCACACGCCAATCGACCACGAAGCCATGCTCGGCGGCCAATTCCTCGATCATGTCGTAATCGTAGCCCATGATCGTGTCGCGATAATAGAAATACGAGGCCGGACCGTAGATGGTCGAAACCCTCAACGTGTCGGGCAACTGATGGTCATCGGCGCTCTTCGACCCACACGCGACAGTGAGCGTCGAAGCTCCGATCAATGTTACAAGCGCGACCGGCAACAGCCGCATGGAGGAAACCTTTTTCACAACTTTAAGCTTTTTCGGGTGAAACGTATAATTTTATAACACCCAAAGCGAGTTGATAGTTTCTAGTTTCTAGTTTCTAGTTTCTAGTTGATAGTTTCTAGTTTCTAGTTTCTAGTTGATAGTTTCTAGTTTCTAGTTTCTAGTTTCTAGTTTTTAGTTGTTAGTTGTTAGTTCTCGCCGTCGTTATTACGTTATTACGTTATTACGAGGTAATTCGAGCGGATGCCTGGGAGGCGGGCTCTTGGACGGCCCTCGCGCGGCAGCCCAATCTGGGATGGCGGCTGCCCTCAGCGGCCACCTAGGCGTTCTGAAAGTGTACGTCCATCTGCGGGAACGGGAAGTTAATACCGGCCTTGGGCAGCTCGTTGTAGATACGCTCCCCAATCTGATAATATACACCCCAGTAGTTGGCGCTCTCAGTCCACGCGCGGGCAATGAGGTTGACGCTAGAATCCCCCAAAGAATCCACCACCACCGAGGGTGAGCGGTCGACCTTGGGCAACATAGCCATCACCTTGGCTTCGCGCTCCTTGCCCCACTGGTCAATCGCCGTCTTCATCTTCTTGCGATGACGGAACCAGCGCTGCCACCAGTGGCATTCAGGGTCGTTGGCCGGACAAGCCTTCGCGGGGCGCTCAGTGGCCAGCGCTTTCAGGCGCTGACGGCGCTGCTCACGGTCGTCTTCCACGTAATGCCTCACCAATCGGGGGTCGCTCGCGAATATCTCCATGATCGCTGCGCGAGCCGTCTCCACCGAGTCGCCATAGGAGATGGCCACGTTCCACGACACGCGGCGGTAATCCTCTCGCGACCAGTTGTTTATCGACCCTGTCGACAATCCGCCATTGGGGATGATAATCGACTTGTTGTCGTAGGTGCAGATGATTGTGTGGAATATTTGAATTTCTGTGACAGTACCCGCAAATCCCTGAGCCTCAATGTAATCGCCTATCTTATACGGCTTTAGCAACAAGATTAGCACACCACCGGCAAAGTTCTGCAACGTGCCGCTCAGTGCCATACCAACGGCAACGCCAGCCGAGGCGAACAGCGCCAAGAACGAGCTCGTTTCCAGTCCCAAAATGCCTATTACCGTCACTATCAAGATGAAATACAGCACCATCTTGATCAACGACAGCACGAACGTGGTCAACGAGCGGTCGGCCCGGCGACGCACCATGATGGTCTGCACCAGCTTGTACAACTTCTTGATAATGAATTTGCCAACGTAGAACACCACGATGGCAATCGCCAAGTTGATACCAAACTCCACAGCACCGTTGATCACACGGCTCATCAAGTCGTCGAACGACATCGACGAAAGCATCTTCACCTCCTCCTGTACCGTGGGTATGGAGTCGGGCAACACAGGCATTACATCAACCAACGAGATCATTGTTTCAAGAGTTTAAGGGATTTACCGACAGCCGGTGGAGGTACTGGCCGTATTCGGTGTTCATAAGGGGTTCGGCAAGGCGGCGTAGATGCTTGGCATCGATGAATCCGCGACGATAGGCCACCTCCTCCAGGGCCGCCACATAAAAGCCTTGGCGTTTCTGGATCGCCTCGATGAAATTGGAGGCCTCTTTCAGCGAGTCGACGGTGCCGGTGTCGAGCCAAGCGAAGCCACGGCCGAATATCGACACGTTCAACCGTCCTTGCCGCAGGTAAGCCTCATTCACTGAGGTGATTTCAAGCTCGCCACGCGCCGACGGCCGTATTTCCGACGCCACTTCCACCACATCAGCGGGGTAAAAATATAGCCCCACGACAGCCAGGTCGCTCTTGGGCTTGGAGGGTTTCTCCTCAATCGAAATGGCTTTCCCGGCGGCATCCACCTCCACCACGCCATATCGCTGAGGATCACGCACTTGATAGGCGAATACCGTGGCTTTCCCCTCCCGGGCGCTTTCAACAGCACGACGCATCATGCCCGTGAATCCCTGACCGTAAAAGATATTGTCGCCGAGCACCAAGCATGCGTCGTCACCGGCCAAGAATTCACGCCCTATCAGGAACGCTTGCGCCAATCCCTCGGGACGCGGCTGCTCGGCATAGCTCAGGGAGATTCCCAACTCAGCACCGTCGCCAAGCAATCGCTCGAATGCGGGAAGGTCCTGTGGCGTGCTGATAATCAGTATTTCACGTATCCCGGCAAGCATCAGCACCGACAACGGATAATAAATCATCGGCTTGTCGTAAACCGGGATCAACTGCTTGGAAATGCCCCGCGTGATCGGGTGCAAGCGCGTGCCGGAGCCTCCGGCCAAGATTATTCCTTTCATCGATTGCCGTACATTTGCTCGTAATACTTCTGATAGTCGCCCGAAGTGACGCTCTCCACCCAGTCCTGATGGTTGAGATACCATTCCACGGTCGTTCTAAGACCCTTTGACAGAGATGTTTGCGGATACCACCCCAACTCGGTGGCGATTTTTGAGGGATCGATGGCGTAACGCATATCGTGGCCTGGACGATCGGTGACGTATTGGATACGCGACTCATCCATCGGCAATTCCGGATGGGTCAAAAGCTTATGATATTCAGGCCGTTGCGCCATTAATTCATTCACGATCTTTATCAACTCCTTCACCAAGTCGATATTCCGATGCTCATTGAATCCACCGATATTGTACACCTGCCCCACCCTACCGTGACGCAACACAAGGTCGATGGCTCGGGCGTGATCCTCAACATACAGCCAATCTCTCACATTCAGCCCCTTGCCGTAGACTGGCAACTGTTTTCCCTCAAGTAAATTCTTGATCATCAAGGGAATGAGCTTCTCAGGGAAGTGATATGGCCCGTAATTATTGGAGCATCGGGTGATGTTAACCGGCAAGCCGTAAGTGTCGTGATAAGCCATCACAAACATATCGGCCGAGGTCTTCGACGCCGAATAGGGCGAATGGGGCTGCAAGGGAGTGGCTTCAGTAAAAAATTGAGTGCCAAACGTGTGCAACTCTCCTCGACCTTTCACCACTTGCTGCAACTCATCAGAAACATGTAACGGCTGGGCATTCTCATATTCCACTGGCAATGAGCCATATACCTCATCGGTGGAGATTTGGAGAAATTTATGATCGGGCTTAAACGCCCCGCCAGGCAGTTGCCAGGCCGCGCGAGCCGCATCCAAGAGCGTATGCGTACCCAAAACATTGGTTTCCAAGAAGATGCGAGGCCCGGTTATCGACCTGTCGACATGGCTCTCAGCGGCGAAATTCACGATGAAATCAGGGTCGTGCTCTGACAGTATCTTGTCAACCAAGGCACGATCGCCTATGTCCCCCTTGATGAAAGTCACCCGGGGATCTTGCAGTTCCTCCTTGATTGTCAATAGATTGCCAGCGTAGGTGAGTGCATCAAGAATCACCACCTTTACCTCATCCTGGCCATATTTGCCCAAGATATACTTCACGAAATTGGCGCCGATAAATCCCGCGCCACCCGTGACCAAATATGTGGTCATTGCTTCGATTGGTTTCCTTTATTTTTGGCAAAGATACAAAAATTTGGTAACTTGCGCCCAAATTCCACGCGATAATGCATAATTACGTTATTGCGTTATTGCGTTATTGCGTTATTACACTAAAACCCAAAAAATAAAAAACCCATGAACAAGATCTTCACAATTGCCCTAGGTGTCGCGTTGCTCGCTCCTCTGGCAGCATGCAACAGCGACAGGACGGCCGCCACGTGCGACGACGCCATCGAGTGCATCATGACCCGCTCATCAGTGCGCTCCTACACCCAGCAAGCAATCCCCGACACCGTGATTACCAACGTGCTGAAAGCCGCAATGGCCGCTCCCACAGCCGCCAACAAGCAGCCTTGGGCTTTTGTCGTGCTCAACAACCGCGAGGCCCTCGACTCGCTGTCGGCCCACGTTCCCCAGTGGAAGATGCTGGCCGAGGCACAAGCCGCTATCGTCGTTTGCGGCGACATGGCACGCTGCCTTGACGGCGACGGTCACGACTTCTGGATCCAGGACGCCTCAGCCGCCACCGAGAACCTGCTGCTGGCCGCCCACGCCATGGGCCTCGGAGCAGTGTGGTGTGGTGTCTACCCCATTGCCGAGCGCGTGTCGGCCGTTTCTGAGGCGGTAGGCCTGCCCGACGACATCGTTCCCCTGTGTGTCGTGGCCATGGGTTACCCCTCCGGTCCTGCCGAAGTCAAGGACAAATGGGACCCCGCCAAAATCCACTACAACCGCTGGTAACAAAAGCTGCGCCTAGCGCAGCTTTTTTATTTGGGTAGCAGGGGGAGATCCTGGGGCTTGAGGCCACTTTCGAGGAGGAGGACGGCCTGGTTGCGGTCGGTCAGGTATAGCAATTCCGGAGTCGTGTAGGAGGGATTGAACAGCGACAGACGGGGATCAAACACGGGCGTAGCCACTCCAGCCGCGTCGAGCAACGTGTGGAACACCGCCTCCGACGGCGACACCACCTTATCCACATTCCCTCGCAACGCCGCCATCCTTGGCGATTCCTGGCTCGCTTGCCCCTCGGTTTCCGTCAAGCTGGGGGCCACCGTGCGGCGCGTTTCCATCGCGCCGTCTTTAAAATATACCAATAGCGGCACGTGCAACTGATGAGCCGTGGGCGTGGGAGAGGCGTGCAGAAAGCGCCCCCGCTCGTCGTCGAAGATATCCTCCCCGTGATCCGATGCGTATACCATGCAGACGCGGCAACCCTGTTCGTCGAGCCCAGCGATCACGTCGGCCAGCATCGTGTCGATATACACGATCGTGTTGTCGAAAGCGTTGATCAGGCGGTCGCGATTGGAAACGCGCGCGTCGATGGCGTCATCGGGAGTAAATCGCTGAGCCGAAGCCGGGTAGCGGTCGCGATAACGGAAATGTGACCCGTAGGTGTGCAACACGATGAATTTGCGGGCATTAACGGTGTCACGCAACTCCTCGGCAAACAGCCGCAACAGGTCCTCGTCGAGATGCTCCCCGCCGTCGTCCTTTAGGAAGACGCAACGGTCGGCCTCCTCGCCAAAGTAGTCGATATACGAGCGGTTGCGCTGCTGATTGGAGAGGAAAGCCGTGTGAAATCCCGCCTCACGGAAGGCCGTGATTACGCTCTTCACGCGGTTAATCGAGTCGCCGAAGGTCGTGGCCGTGAGTTGCGACATCATCATCGGCACGCTCTTATGCGTGGTGTTGCTCTGCGTCAACGCCTTGGGGAAAGCCACCAATCCCTCCACCCGCGACAGCCGGGGATTGGTCTCGCGTTCGTATCCCAGCAGCTGCCAATTCTCGGCGCGAGAGGTCTCGCCAATCACCAGTACAATCACCTCACGGTCAGCCGAGTCGATAGGCTCATGCGTGGCGTGGAAGGTGTAATCCTTGGAGGTCTGAGGATAGTTTTGCGAATCCTGGAAGCGTCCAACGGCGAGCCCCAGATTGTGGCACACGTTCACTGGGAACAGGTCGTCGAGCACAGCGAAATCGGGCGACCACAGCAACGCGGCCCCCAGCGTCACAGTCCCCAGCAAGCACAAGGGCCTCGAAACGCGCCGATACGCCCGCATAAATCGCGACGTGGCGCGCTTTCTCTTCACCAACACCACGGTCGCCCACACGAGCAGCGGCACATACAGCACTATCACTATTCCCATCGCGAGCACCAAGTTGGCCAACAGTTCAGTCGCCTCGTTAACATTGGTAGTCACCACGTTAAGGAACATATCCACGGCGATTATCGAACCGCCATAAAGGAACAGCAACACAATCTGGAACGCCCCGAAAAACATCATCGGGAAGCACAGCCAAGTCGTCACCCCCAGCCTGCGCCACGCGCTCATAATCAACGCATAAACGCCCAGCGGGAACAGCACGTTGGCCAACGCCGTCAGCCACGACATATCCTCGGTGATGCACAGCGCGATATTAGGCACAATCAAGGCTATCGGCACAAGCAACGCAAGCCATGCCTGCCCGCGCAGGGGGCTTAGGTGTTCGCCTGACATCCAAGCGTTTAAGTCGATGATCTTATGTCGGTTACCCATGATTAGAATGCTTCGTTAATGCTGAATAAAATAGTGCTTTCGCCGCGGCCGATACCGTAGTCAAGACGCACGTTCACTCGCTTCTTGAACTCCCAGCGGTAGCCCACGCCCACGCTCGGCAGCGTCTCCCGCAGCCTCATCGCCGAGGGATAAGGCATCACCCAGCCTGCCCCGCCCCAGAGCACGAAGCCCGAGCGGTGGTAGACGTGTTGGCGCAGCTCCACCACAAAGTCAATTTCCTCCTTATCGCAGTAGCGCCCTTCGTAATACCCTCGCAATGTGCGACTTCCGCCCACTTGCGCCAGCATGCTCCACGGCACGTTTCCGTAGGTGAATTTACCGTGCACCTGGCAAGCGATTATAGCGCCCTTCCACGCCGGACAGTACTGATTGGCAGTGATTTCGGTCATGGAGAAGGCGTAGTGGTTGCCTGCGAACCGGGGATAGAACGTCTGGTCGAGTTTCATGTACGTGCCGCTGTAGGCGTTGGCGATGTTGTCGCGGGTGTCGAATTGCACCGACACGCCAGGACCCCAGTTGAATGTCCTCAGCCGTTGCCCCTCCCATTTCGCGCGGTCGTGAGGAGCGCCAGCCTTGACGTAGGCGAAGCTACCTAACGGGCCAATATACAAGTGTTTACCCACACGACGAAGCACCGTGGCGTTCACGTCGCTCTGCAGGCGCTTGTACTTGGTTTTGTTGCTGTCGCGGTGGTCCATGTCGTAACCGATTCCCCAAAAATAGCTCGGGAAGGAGAAGAACCGGGCCACGTAGTCGATGCGCCACGCGTCGCCGTGGCATAGGTTTGACCCGCGGATGCCCACCTCGTAGTAAAGCGTGGTGGTGATGTCGCCGTAGAGCGACACGTTGGAGTCGTGCGTGAGGCTGTCCTCGGGAGCCGTGTTGTAGTATCCCGCGGCGACGATGCCGAGGCCGAATTTGGTGTCGCTACTGTAATGCGGACCGCCGATCACCGAGAAGTCGAATTTCGTGTCGGTCTTGGTGGAGTTGGTCTCGGCCAAATAGTTCACAATCTTCTGATACAGATTCTGTTTCGGCACACTGTCCGTTTGCTCGGCGGCAGTTACCCCGAGAGCCAACGACAAAGCCAATATTCCTGTCAACCATCTCATAATGTGTCATTTGAGCGTGGCCAACATCTTGGGGTCACCCACCATCCACACGGTATCCCCGGTCTCAAATCGCTCCTGACCGTTCACCGGGATATACTCCTCCCCGCGCTGCAACGCCACGACAAGGGCCGTGTGCTCGCGGCGCAGGTTGGCCGTGGTCGCGCTCTTGCCTATTAGTGGCGAATTGTCAGATAGTTGAAGCGGAGTCATGCGGAAATTCTGGGGGTTAACGTCAGTGGCGTGGTCGGTGGGCGCTTCGTCGCGCTCGGCGTCGACGAGTAACCGCTGAATCTGCTCGTCGGTACCGATTACGCCGATGGTGTCGCCAGGGAAGATTCGTTGGTCGCCCGAGGGGATGGGAATGCCCTCGCCGCCGCGACTTATGCTTACTACATTAACGCCGTAGGTGCGCCGAAGGTTGGAATCGCGCAATCGTTCCCCCACGAACGGACACCCGTAGCCGATGGTCATATACGCCAAGTGCAAGTCGCTTACAACAACGTTGTTACGACCCGAGCGACGCAACTCGCGCTCGTTCAAGTTGTCAAGAAATTTCGACTCGATTCGCCGCATGCGTGCTTTCACGTGCGATGAGAAGAAGAAAATCAGCAACGTAAACACAGCCAAGCCCGTAGCGATACCGATCGAGGCCGACCATATCGAACTAATCGCATAAATAATGAACATCAACGCGATAAATAGCCTCAACACGGTCATCACGATCAACGGTACGTCAAACCGGGCGTTGGCCTCCAGCAATCGGTCGCGCTCGGTGCGGGCCGAGGCCGGTAGCGACAAGGCCAACAGGAATGGTGCCATTCCCGACAGCGTCAACAGTCCACACAACGCCTTGCCCCAGCCCAGAAATTTCTCCTCAAGCCACGGCAGCAACAAGTGCTTGGAGATCAAGCACATCGCCAGCAGCACAATCGAGTAGAGCACCACTCGCCATGCATAGCGGCGAAGCACGGTGTGCCACAGCGTCACGGTGGCGCTCTCCTCCTGTGCCTTGCGCGAGTAACGGTTGATCAGGAAGCGCAACCGCTTGGGGATATGCCGCTCCACCCACGTTGCCGCAGGATCGGCGGCTTTTATCATGTAAGGCGTTGTAAACGTGGTGATTACCGAAACAGCCACGATAATCGGGTACAACGCCTGCTCAAGCACGCCTAGCGACAAGCCCAACGTGGCGATAATGAACGAAAACTCGCCAATCTGCGTCAACGAAAAGCCGCTCTCGATAGCCACGCGCAGCGACTGTCCCGTCACCAGCATGCCTCCCGAACCAAACACAATTCCACCCACAATCACCAGCGCCGACAGGGCCACAATCGGCTTCCAGTACTCCACCAGCGTGTGAGGGTCCACAAGCATTCCCACCGAGATGAAGAACACGGCCCCAAACAGGTTTTTCACCGGCTCCGTCACCTTCTCGATGCTCTCGGCAAGCGACGTGCCCGCCAATATCGAGCCCATCACGAACGCTCCCAACGCCAGCGAGAACCCGCACATCACCGAGGACACGGCCATGCCCAGGCACAAGCCCATCGACACCACCAGCAGCGTCTCGTTGTTCAGGAATCTACGCGAGGAATTAAGCAGCGACGGCAGCAGGAACACGCCCACCAGGAACCAGATTATCAGGAAGAAAGCCAGCTTGGAGATTGAATAGATCATCTCCCCGCCATCCACCGAATTGGTCATCGCTACCGACGACAACACAACCATCATCACCACGGCGAACAGATCCTCAACGATCAGTACGCCCAACACAATCGAGGCAAACTTCTTCTGTTTCAACCCCATATCGGTGAAGGCCTTGATAATAATCGTGGTCGACTGCATCGAAATCATGCCGCCCAGGAACAGGCAGTTGATCGACGAGAATCCCCACACATGCCCAAGCACGACGCCGCACAAGGTCATCCCCGTGATGATGATCAGCGCCGTGACCACGCCCGAGCCGCCCACGTTCATCAATTTCTTGAAACTAAACTCCAAGCCCAGCGAGAACAGCATCACGATGATTCCCACCTGAGCCCAAAGGTCGATATTCTCAATCGTGGTCACCGACGGCAGGTACTCGAAATTTGGGCTCGCCAAGAAGCCAGCCACAATGTAACCGAGCACCACAGGTTGCTTTATCCACTTGAAAATCAGCGTCACGGCCGCTCCCAGCAGCAAGATGAAAGCGAGGTCGGAAATCAACCCCTCTACATTCATCTCAGCCGTTTCGGTGGCCACTTGCGCGGTCAATGCTATCATATACTTACTTGATTACCCAACGAAATAGTCAACGTGGGATTAATGTCGCGGAGAGAGGCAAATAATGCAATATAATCGGTATTTTCGCGCAACAACACAATCAAGTTGAGGCGCGTGATATTGTCGTCGTAGTCGTATTCAACATACACGTTGGTCAGCGTCACGTGGTAGCTCTGCAACGCCTCGCGATAGTCGGCGATGTCCTTCACGATCCCTTGCACCTTCAGCCTAATAATGCGGGAATCCACACCGGCATTCAACCGGTGCTCGTAGCGCTCTATCTGCACCAACACAAAGAGTATCAAGCATGTAGCGATAATGGAGATCACATACATCCCCACGCCCACAGCCATGCCGATCGTCGCCACCATCCAGATGCCGGCAGCCGTGGTCAAGCCGCGCACCGAGCCTTTCATCTGGATTATCGCGCCGGCGCCCAGAAAACCGATACCCGAAATCACCTGCGCCGCGATTCGCCCCGGGTCGCCGTTCTTCAGCCCCAAATACTCCTGCGGCACGTAGATCGACAGCAACATCGCCAGCGTAGCGCCCATCGCGATCATCGAGAAGGTGCGCACACCCGCCGTCTGACCCTTCCGCTTGCGCTCAAACCCCACGACGCTCCCAAGCAGCAGGCTCAGCCCGAGCTTGAACACCGAGGAGACCGTGTTGACCTCGGTCGCCTCAATCTGGTCGTAAAAGTATTGCAGCCAATCCACTATAGCAGTTTTCAGTTTTCAGTTTTCAGTTTTCAGTAATTTAAAGCGTTAAAGCATTAAATCTTTAAAGGAGGAATGGGGTAAAGGAGCAAAGTAGCTATTCGTCAGCCCCCGCTTCGGGGGTTGGGGGCCCTTCAAGTCCCCGCTTCGGGGGTTGGGGGCCCTTTTAAGCCCCCGCTTCGGGGGTTGGGGGCCTCACTACTTCTTCATTGTGAAGCGGCGGGAGGCTAAGCGGTAGTTGTCGCAGAACAGCTCCACGGTGTACTCGCCGGGATTCAACGTGGTGTTGACATCCCAATAAATCTTGATCGATGACACTTCCTCGCCCTGATATTCAATCGCTTTCATCGCGGTTGAGCTAAGCGTAGCGCCCTCGAACGTGAACGACGGTCCGCCCGACAGCACGTCCCCCTCGGGATTGACGATGCGCAGGTAGATCTTCTTCATGCCCACAGGCGTCGAATTGTTCTGCGGAATCGTGAACGTCACCATCAACTGCTTCGCCTTGGTGATATTCTTCTCCTCCTTGCCGTTCTTCTTCAGCGACGTGAGTTTCACGCCGGTCACGTTCAGCTTCTCAGCCAGAGTCATGCGCTCGTTCAGGCGCTCATTCTGCTGCGACACGCTCGCCACTTGGGTGGAAAGCTGCTGATTCTGAGTCTTGATTTGCTCATTCTCAGCCCTTAGGCCGGCGTTCTCCTTGCCTAAGGAGTCGATTTGAGCCACATAATGGCGCATAATCCCCTTCAGGGTCGAAATCTCCCCTTCGAGTTCCTTGATACGCTTCGCGCTCTTGGTCTTTTCGTTGTTGAGCTCCTGCAGGAGCTTCTCCACCTTCTGCTTGGCGGCGTTGTACTTTATGTTGAGCGAGTCGTTGGCTAGCATCTGGGTTTGGTTCTCATATTGCTGGAACTCAAGGTTAAGAGCCTGATACTCATTGGCAAGCTGTAGTTGTTCGTTGGTCAACTGGAGCTGCTCGTTGAGATTCTTAGCCTCGTCGAGTTGCTTAGTCTTGGAGGTCGACACCAGAATCATCGCCAACACGGCGCCCACGAGCAACACGCCCATTACGATCAGCGCGATGAGCATGCCCTTGGATTTCTTGCTTTGTTCAGTCATAATATTATATGCGAATACTACGGGTTAGAATCCTAATTTGGCTACAAAGTTAACAAATTTAACTGAAACCACCCAATCCCCTACCCTTTCTCCCAACAATTCTACCCTTCCCGCCACGCGACAGCCTTATGGCTGCGCGTACGATAATTGTTTACCACTGATCGAAGGATGATGGGTTTCACTTATCAGGGGTTGTAGCGGGAGTCGATAAGAGCCGAATTTGAGAGGTAAAAGGAGGGAGACAGCAAGTCCTCGGGGGTGGTGTCGGGATGGCGCTCGAGGTAGTGCTGTACGATGCGATAACCCACATAGCGCCCCACGCGAGCGGGGCAATCGGGATTCAACGAGAAGCAACCGGGGCCCGGGGCGATTAACCGCGAAGCCTCAAGATCGTCGGTTGAGTACAGCAAGTTGCGGGAAATCAACGCGTTCCAGATATTGTGTTCGTTCTGGTCGAGCCACTTCAATTGCTCGTCGGTTACGCCGATAGTCGTGGCCAAAGAGGCGCTGGGAAGCGTTTCTACGGTTGTGTGCACCAACGCACCCTGATAAAGCATTCGCTGCAAGAGAGTTAGCGGCTGCGAATCGTCCTGTGGATAACCAGCGGCCACCACTGCCTCCACCACGTCGTAAGGTATACGCTCTTTCACTCGCGACTGTCGGAAATATTGCTCAAATCCCTCATAGCCAAGATAATCGGGTCGGAGGTACAAGTTAAGGGCTATCAATGCGGCGCTGTCGGTGGTCACCACGCCCTGGCGGTAAGGGCTGATCACGCCGTACACACGGTCCATCCTAGCCTTGGGAGCCACTCGCGACAACGTCTCGCGAGCCTCGCCCAACGCAGTTTCCACGGCCGTCAAGTCGCCCAAACGCTGGTCGACATCGGGGCCGAAAACATCGATCAACCGATTGTGGCGCAGCGCGTCAACGCAGTCGCTTAGGGCCTCGTCGGTGCAAGCGATCCCAAGCACGCCGAGGTAAAGTTTCATCCCCTCGCGCAGGGAATCGGGCACAGCCTGCCCGGTTTCAACCGCGTGGTCAAGTCGCTCAATCGTCAACGGCTCGACGTCGCGGGATCCCTTCGACGTGCAGCCACCCATCACGCCGATTAGGAGTATAAGAGGAAATATTAGTCGTTTCATACCTATTCAACGCCTCAGAAGCCGATATTATTCTACAAAATCGCGTCAGTTTGCCTAAATTTTTCTAATTTTGCGTGAAATTTGATGAGAAAGCCCCAAATGAGTGCTCCAATACTACGGTTAACGGCCGCCCCGAGAGGCTGGCTGGTGGCCTTGACGGTCTTTGTGCTGGGATGCCTTGCGGCGTCGTCGGCCGAGACCTTCACGCTCGTGATCGACCCCGGTCACGGCGGTAAGGACTATGGGGCAATCGGCCAACTCACCAACGAAAAGACCATTAACCTGAATGTGGCCAAGCTATTTGGCGAGAAGGTAAAGAAAGGGATGAAGGACGTGAAGGTGGTGTACACACGCGACACCGACCGCTTTATCTCCCTGAAAGAGCGCGCCGACATCGCCAACCGCGCCCACGGCGACCTTTTCGTGTCGATTCACGTCAACTCGGTTGACAAGAAGGCCAAGAACCGCACAACCGTCAAGGGTGCCTCGGTGTACACCTTGGGATTGCACAAGAGCGACGCCAACCTGGAAGTGGCCAAGCGAGAAAACTCGGTAATTACCCTCGAGAGCGACTACTCCACTGTCTACCAAGGCTTTGACCCCACATCGACGGAGAGCTACATAATGTTTGAAATCTCCCAGAACAAACACATGGAGCAGAGCGTGGCCTTCGCCTCGGAGGTTGAAAATCAACTCGTTGCCAACGCCGGGCGAGCCGACAAGGGCGTGCGCCAAGCCGGATTCTGGGTGCTTTGGGCCACAAGCATGCCATCGGTGCTGATCGAACTCGACTTCATCTGCAATCCCGATGTCGAGAAGTTCCTCCACTCCAAGAAAGGCCAAGAGAAACTCGCCAACGGCATCTACGACGCATTCTGCTCCTACAAAGCCTCCTACGACCGATCAATTGGCGTAACACCCACCAAGCCCCTCACCTCGGCCGAATTAGGTGACGACCCAGTTGACGATTCCCTGCCAGCGCGGGATGCGACGGCTACAGAGACATCCGCTGATGCCCGGGAGGGCCGTCGAACGCCGGCCCCAACAGGCGACGGCCAATCCGATTTAACTTCCTCCTCTAAGGACAAGAAGAAAAAGGACAAGAAGAAAAAAGCCCAGAAGGAAGCCGAAAAGAAAGAGCAAGAAGCCAAGGAACAGGCCGCCCGAGATGAGCAAGCCAAGCAGGAGCAAAAAGCCAAGAAAGAGCAGGCCAAGGCTGCAACTGCCACGGACGTCACCGTCTACAAGGTGCAGTTCTTGACCTCCAACAAGCTCTACGAGAAAGGCTCTCGCCAATTCAAGGGCTTGTACCCGGTAAGCTATTACAAGGACAAAGGCGTCTACAAGTACACCTACGGCGAAGCCCGCACGTGGAAAGAGGCCGAAAAAATATTACGCAAAATCAAAGAGAAATTCCCCGACGCGTTCATCACCACCTTCCGTGGCGACCGACGTGTCAAATAGCCTGACAACCAATCAGAGATATGAAGAAGTTATTTCGCAAAGAAGTGATAATCGGATCGTGCGTGCTGCTCGCGCTCGCGTTCCTGTTCGTGGGCATCGACTACCTCAAGGGCATCAACGTGTTCAAGGCCGCCAACTACTATTACGCCACCTACACCAACGTTCAGGGCTTGGCCGTGTCGGCCCCCGTGACCGTCAACGGCTTCAAGGTGGGCTTGGTGCGCGACATCCACTACGAGTACAACAACCCCGGCCACGTGAAAGTGGAGCTTTCGCTTGACAAGCAGCTGAAAGTGCCCCGCGACACCAAGGCCGTGCTCGTGAGCGACCTCCTCGGCACCGCCTCCATCGAGCTGAAATTCTCCTCCAATCCCAACTATCACAATGTGGGCGACGAGCTTATCGGCGAGGTCCCCTCAGGAATGATGGACGCCGTGAGCACCGACCTGCTTCCCGCGGTGGCTTCTATACTGCCCAAGGTCGATTCACTGATGACGTCGATCAACGCCTTGGCCGGCGACCCCGCTCTGCTTGAGGCCGTGCGCCGCCTTGGTCCGATCACCAACAATCTTGAGCTTACCACCCAGGCCCTCAACCGCTCGGTGCAGGCGCTGCCTCCTGTGATGTCGTCGCTCCAAACCGTTGGTGTCAACGCCGAGCATCTCACCGCCAACCTCGACTCGCTCACCTACACCCTCAACCAGGCCCCGATCGAGGAAACGCTCCAGAATCTCGCCGCCACCACCCAGAGCCTCAAGGAGTTGACTGCCCAGTTGAACAACCCCAACTCGTCGCTCGGGCTGCTGATGAACGACCGCAAACTCTACGACGGCATCAACCAGGTGATCGACGACCTCGACTCAATCATGGTCGACCTCAAGCGTCGCCCCAAGCACTACATCCCGCCAATCAAGATCTTCTAATCTCCACCCTATTTCTCTTAGGATGAGTTTAAACGACTGCAAGACAGCGCATTCCTCTCCCAAACACTTGTTATGGGCAACCCTTGTGGGCTTGCTCATAATCAGCTTATTACCCCTCGGAGCCAGCGGTGCCAAGCCACAAGAGATAGCCCCGAGCTACGCTTGGACTATCCTTCCTCCGCTTGGCCTGCACGAGCCAGCCGACATTGACACCTCCTACGTCAACTACTGCCAAATGTCGATCCCCTCGGCCGTGAGCGACGCCTACGCCACCACCGGCAACTACGGCAACGAGGGTATAAACATGATATGGATGGAGCGCCCAGCGATGAGCGACTTCTTCTTCCGCGACGCTTTGGCCCCCTACACGCCATCCCTGGCCAACCAAAAATTCTACAACACCCGCATTCCCATGACGCTGCTCACCTACAACACGGGCGGCGGCAAACAGACCACTCAGGACCTGCTATCAGCACGCTTCTCGGCCAACGCCAACAAGCGCACGCAGATTGGAGCCATGGTCGATTACCTCTACTCCAAGGGCATGTACAACTATCAGGCCGACAAGCACTTGAATTGGGGCGTATCAGGCTCTTACATGGGCGACCGCTTTGAGTTTCAAGGCTTTTGGGTGCACTACAACATGCTCAACAAGGAGAACGGCGGCATCACCAACGACCTGTACATCACCGACCCGGCCGAGGTGCAGGGCGGCTCGACCAGCATCGACACCAAGACCATTCCCACCAACTTGACCTCGGCCCACTCCAAGATCGTGGGCGGCGAGCTATACCTCAACTCCCGCTACAAAGTAGGTTACTGGCACGAGGAGAAGGACGAGGAAACCGACTCGGTGACCTACCGCGAGTACATCCCCGTGACGAGCTTCGTGTGGACCGTGAACTACAAGGACGGCAAGCACCTGTTCCGCAACGACGCCTCGGGCGAAGCCAGCAACTTCTGGGACGCGACCTACCTCGACCCTTCACGCACCCGCGACCGAACGACCTACTCCACCATCACCAACACCCTTGGCATCTCCCTGCTCGAGGGTTTCCACAAGTACGCCAAGGCCGGCCTTGGAGCCTACATCACTCACCAATTACGTTCTTATCACCAAACGCTCGACACCGTTTACCGCATGAATCCCGTGCCAGAGACGCTTACCCCCTACCCCGTCGACCGCGTGAAGGAAAAACAGAAGGACAACTTGCTGTGGGTGGGCGCCCAGTTGACCAAGCAACGCGGCTCGCTGTTGACCTACGAGGTAACTGGCGAACTGGGCATTGCCGGGCCTGTGGCTGCCGACGTGAAGGTTGATGGCCGGGTATCTACCAAGTTCTTCCTCCTACGCGACTCGGTGACAATCAGCGCTTTCGGCACGTTCACCAACCAGGAGGCGCCCTACCTGATGAACCATTACGTGAGCAATCACTTCATCTGGGACAACGACTTCGGCAAGGAGCGCCGATTCCGCCTGGGCGGCACACTGATCGTGCCGTTCTCCTTCACCAAGGTCACCGCCGCGGTGGAAAACGTGCAGAATTACATCTATTTCGACGACAACTCGCTGCCCGCCCAAGCCGGATCTTCCATTCAGATTTTCAGCCTCCAACTCTGCCAGAATTTCAAGTGGAAAGGGCTACACTGGGACAACCGGTTGACCTACCAAACGTCGTCCAACGACCGCGTGATTCCACTGCCTAAGTTTGCCGTTTATTCCAATCTTTACGTGCTTTTCAAGGTTGCCAAGGTATTGTCGGTGCAGCTCGGCGTGGATTGCGACTATTACACCAAGTACAAGGGACTTGCCTATCAGCCGGCCACGATGTCGTTCCACACCCAGAACGAGGTGGAGGTAGGCGGCTTCCCGATGATGAACCTTTACGCCAACTTCCACCTGTCGCGCGCCCGCTTCTATGTGCTCTACTCCCACTTCAACAAAGGCATGTTTGGCAAAGACGACTACTTCTCCCTCCCCCACTACCCCCTCAACC
>JAJPXC010000033.1 GCA_021205635.1 Bacteroidales bacterium
GTTAATGATTTTTTTTGCCTTAGCCACCTGTCTCATTTTGCGGGGGCATTACATTTAACGAGCTTGTACAAACAATCTACCGTAAAAACTAAACACCATATTACTATGAGAAGATTTACTTACATACGTAGCCTCGGACTGGCTGCTGCCATGTTGGCCGGAAACGGGACACTGATGGCTGAGCCTATTATGTGCCACAGCCTCTCCGAGTTGCGCTCCAATATACCCGAAATTGACTTCGAGGAAGTTGAGCCCCCGGTTACCGTTGAACTCCAATTTGAAGGCACTTGCACAGTTCTTGGTATAGGTACAGGTAGCGCTGTGATGGTTGAGGACGGAACTATCGTGAAATTCTTTTTTGACGAGAAAACCGAAACTCCTTTCACCAATGGAGATATTATCACCGGTTTCGTGTGCGATTCTCCCCTTTTAGGAGTAGAGGGAGGGGGTAGTAATTTCACCTTGCATGCTTCTAGCCTGCAGGGCAACGGCGAGAAATCGGATTTGGCTCCTGTATTGGCTGATCCCAACAAATCGCTTAAGGAGTATTGGAAACAATACGTGCGTTTCGAAAACATGTTGATTGACGACTACGAATACTATACCAATTATTTTTGGCTCGCTGGTTTCGACAACCTAGGTAATGAAGCTTTAGTTAGCTCCAGCTATGCCGACAAAGGTTGGCCCAACACCGCGGTTTACTCCTACGTGGATTGCCTGATAGGCTCTTTCGACTCGCGTTTGCCCTACACCCACATGATTATCATCGATCTCGGCGACGAGACTCGCGTGGTGCACGATTTCACTGAATTGAGCGATTTGTGCAACGAGATCATGGAGGAAACCCCTGAAACACCTGAAGAGTGGGGCGCTCCTCGACCTTTCCAAATGCGTGGAGCAACCACCGTCATAATGCATAAGGGCAACGACCTGTGGCTCACCGATGGAGCTACCATCAAAATGCTCAACACCGACGTGACAGCCAAGTACCCCATGTCGCAAGGCACCGAGATCGCTTCCTTCTCCGGCCAAACCCCTGATTTCAACCTCCTTGGCACGCCCTGCTACAGCACCGCAGAATGGGCAACTGTCACCACCTCTGGCAAGCACAATGAGGTGGTTCCCGGTGAATGCGCCGATGGCACTGGTTTTGCCGACTATCCCAGCCAATTCATGCGCTACCGTAATGTTACCGTAAGCCGCGACACCTACCAGGGTATGACCATCCCCACCGTCACCGACCAAACCGGCAAGACCGTTTTCATCCCCGTATGCTATGACGGGATTCCCGAGCCGGGTGATTATACCTATATTGACGCCATCGCGACCACTTATGCGTCAGCTGTGCACCTAAGCCAAATCGTCGGCTTCAAGGTGGGCGAGGCCTCGGGTGTAGGCTCGATTAACGCCGCCGAGACCGAAGCTACGGTAGTAGGCATTTACGACCTGCAAGGGCGCTTGGTCAACGACACGTTCCACGGAGTGGCCATCGAGCGCCTCAGCGACGGCACCGCTCGCCGAGTCCTTAGATAATTAAAAGTAAAGTGTGATGAACAAATAAATGTTAATTTCCTCATAATTAATAATTTGCTGCGAATCCTGCTGAGAGGCACGATTCGCAGCTCCTTTTTATTTTCGGTGGAAGCGGTAGACGGCAGTGGGGGTTTTCCACTCGCAGGAACGGTGGGTGTCGAGGTAGTCGATGTCGAAGGTGTAGAGGCTGTCGTAAAGCTCCAGGAACTTCTCGGCACGCTTGTAAGGCACCAACACCAAGCCCGAGTCGGGTTGCTCACTCTCAAATCTCAGCAACTTGTCGCCCAGATAGTAATTCACTGAGTAAAAGCGTGACAGGCGGTCGCCAGTGATGGTGTACAACTGCTTGTGGGGATACATCTGGGCAAGGCGGTCGGCAATCACAGCATCGCATCGGGAGTTCAACACGCAGGGCTGATAACAACCCGATACGGCCCAGTAAATCATAATGGTGCAGCCCACAGTCATCACAAGCGACTTGGTCGCCGAGTCCTTCCAAAGCGTGGTGATGGTCGCGAAAGCCATTCCCATCGAGAGCCAAACAGCAACGACACCAAGAATCGACGGGGTGGTTCCTACAACACCATCCAAAGCCTTTCCCGACGGTATAACCCCATGTTGAATCAACGCCAAACCAATCGGCACCACAAAAGCCAACACCGCTATTATCCAGCCATACGTCTTCACCATCTTGGGCCCTTGCTTGGCCATACGGCGCAGATACAGGGCGATAAAATATGCCAAGAACGGATACAGTGGCAACAGATAAACCCCGCGCTTGCTCGAAGGGATGCAGTAGAAGATGAAAATCGACAGCGTGGCCACCAGGCACAGGCGAGTCAACGGCGCGGCCTCCTTAAAGCGTTGCCACAGGCTTGCGTTTCGTAATCCCGTAATCACGTTATCACGTTTTAACATCTTGAATCTCAGCGAGAAAAGCGTCAACAACAGCAACAGAGTATACGGCAGCCACCCACTGATGACAAGCACAAAGTTGTACCACCAGGGATGCACGTGGGAATCATAGCTCATCGTACCCGTGAAGCGCCCAACGTTCTCCTCCATAACCAGTTGGAGAAACTCCTCCCCGCCCTTTTGACACGCCGCGATGTACCACCACAGCGGCACGATCAACGACACAAGGAAAATCACCGTCATCGACCCCAGCACTTTCAGGAACTTCTGCCCCGACAGCCAGCGATCCAAGCCAATCACCAAGCATGGCAGCACAGCCCCCACGGGACCCTTGCACAACACGCCGCAACTTATCAGCGCGATTCCAATCCACAGCCAGCGCTTCCGTCCCCCTTGAAAATAAGAGTATAACGAATATATCGACGTGACAGTGAAGCACGTGAGCAGCATATCCACGCGGCAAGTGGTGCCGGCTCGCCACACCTCAAACGCGGTCATCGTCAACATCGCCGCCAAAATAGCCTCCTTCTGCGACCGTCCATAGCGACGCAGGAACACCATCGTGCTAACAATCAAGGCGATACAACCCAGTGCTGACGGCAGTCGCGACGTGTAATGCGTCACCTCGCCCCCGAACAGCCAAGACACCGCGGCTATGCACCACGCCAAAAATGGCGGCTTATAGGGCAAATCACCGCCATAGCTCACGGGCAGAATCCAATCACCCGTCTGCAACATCGTGTAAGCCACTATCGCCTCGCGTGGCTCCCCCTTGGTGTTGAACACCGTCTCGCCCAGCCATGGCAAGAACGTCAACGCCACCACGGCCACTATTATCCAAAAATTGCGCCTTTGCGCCCGCTTTGCTGTCAAGTCATTCATGCCCGCGAAGTTAGCCATTTTCCTCGAAACCACCCACCGCATTTTCCTTTAACCACAAAAAGACACGGAAGGGACACAAAAACTCATTATCTATTGTTCAGCGTAAGGATAAAAATTTTTAACCACGAAAAACACAAAAAACACAAAACCTAGGAGGGGAAAAGGGGTCGCAAGCTCCCAAAAACACTAACCATCCGGATGGTTTTGTGTTCTTTAGCGAGTTTACGAGCCTAAATTCGGATTTACAAAAGGCGTGTTAGTGTCCTTTTGTGTTTTTCGTGGTTAAAAATTTTTTCTATGAATTGTTACCCTTTCTCTACACAACCGTTAACAAATGTCAAATGCACAAAAATTGGTACTCAGTGTGAACCAAAATCAGTTCCTTTAACGTATCTTTGCAGTAAATTTTATTTCTATGGAAGTTACAGATTCCCTTACCCACGCCCTTAATCGCTGGCGAAGCATCCAGCCTATTTCAGAACATGATAAGCATAGGTTGAGCCAACGGTTTACAGTCGATTTTAATTTTAACAGCAATCATATTGAAGGCAACACGCTTACCTATGGCCAAACCGAGTTGCTTCTTATCTTCGGCAAAGTAACTGGAGAGGGAGAGTTAAAAGACTTCGAGGACATGAAAGCCAGCAATGTGGCTCTCAAAATGATGGAGGTGGAAACCTTGTTGCAAGACATCCCACTAACGCAGAATTTTATCCGTCAACTTCACAAAACTCTGTTGCGGGAGGACTATACCGTATATCGCAATCTGCCTGGCGGCGAATATACTTCCTACGTGATTCACGCAGGCCAGTACAAAACTCGCCCTAACAGTGTGATTACCCGCACAGGCGAGCGATTTGAATACGCTTCGCCCGAAGAAACCCCCGCGTTGATGACCGACCTCGTTGATTGGTATAACGCTGAGGAGGAACGAGGCGAACTCACTCCCGTCGAACTGGCCGCGTTGTTCCATTACCGATATATACGCATCCACCCGTTCGAGGACGGCAATGGGCGCATCGCTCGCCTATTGGTTAACTATATCCTGGCTCGCCACGGATACCCTATGATCGTTGTTAGGAGCAGAAACAAGAAGGAATATTTAGATGCATTGGGTGCCTCCGATAAAGTGGTAGGCAAAACCCCTTCTAAAGGCGCTCATGCCTCCTTGCAACAAATCCGTCACTTTCTGCTCTATATGGCCCAACTGGTAGCCACAGAAATCAATGGGGATGTTGACTTCATAACTGAAGTGGGCAACAATATTTGGTGGTATGACGGACAAAAAGTGATCGTCAACGATTCTACAGCCAAGCTTTTAGAAGCCATTATGATGGATCCCACTCGCACGGGCGAGCGTCTATCTCAAGATCTCAACATTTCACGAAGAGCGGTGATGAAGCAGCTCAACATATTGACAGCCAAGGGATACATCCAGCGGCGCTTGAACGGCGACTTCCATGTGATAATACGCTCGTCGGTGATGTCCTAGAGCAACAGGCACGCGTCGCCGTAGCTTAGGAAACGGTAATCCCCGGCCAACGCGTGGTCGTACATATTGCGCCAATCGCCACGCGTGAACGCCGAAACCAATAGCAACAGCGTCGACTGCGGCTGGTGGAAATTGGTCACCATCCCCTGGACGATCCGGTAGGTGTATCCCGGGGCTATGATAATGCGGGTAGAGGCCAAGAAACGGTCGGTGTGGTTATCGTCAAGGTATTGAAGCACAGCATTTAACGCCTCTTTCACCGAAGGCCACTCCACGTCCTCTTCGTATGGTGCCCACTGCTCCACCTCGCCCGTCCATCGTCCACGCAGCATGGCAGCACCGGCGTGGTACAAGCTCTCGAGCGTGCGCACCGAGGTAGTCCCCACGGCGATTACAGGTCGCTCTTGTCGAGCCAAACGCTCTACCAATCGGCGAGATACACTGATAAACTCGGCATGCATCGGATGGTCGCCAATGCGGTCGGTTTGAACTGGCTGGAACGTGCCCGCACCCACATGCAAGGTCAATTCCTCCACATCCACGCCATTGCTTTTCAGCGTGTCAAGCAATCCAGGGGTGAAGTGCAGGCCCGCGGTGGGAGCCGCAACCGACCCTTCCGTCACCGAGTAGACCGTTTGGTAATCCTCAGCGTCGCTCTCCTCGGTCGAGCGGTTAAGATACGGGGGAATAGGAATCTCCCCAGCCGCATCGATAATGCGCGAGAAAGTCACCTCCGGGCAATCCCAAGAAAAATTGACAATCGACGCCTTGCCAAGTCGCTCCACTCGCTTAGCCGCAAGTGTAATTTCATGGCCGTCAACCGTTAACGGAAGATACAGCTCCCCTTGCTTCCACTTCTTGCTATTGCCCACGAAGCACTGCCACTGGCACGTGTCGGTAGCGGCAAACGCGCGCTCGTAATCGGCTGGCTCATGCGGCTCCAAGCAAAAAATCTCTATCGGCGATCCCCCTGCTTTGCGAAACCTCAGGCGGGCGTTGATCACGCGGGTGTTGTTGCACACGAGCATGCAGTCGACCGGAAGCAGCGACGTAAGGTCGGTAAAACGCCGATCCTCCAGCGTCCCGTCGCCGTTTCTCACCAGCAACTTGCACGCGTCGCGCACGGCCAGCGGATGCTTGGCGATCCGCTCCTCAGGCAACGGATAATCGAAATCTTCTATTTCTAACTCTTGGGGATTCATCAGTTTTAGTTGCTCAACAAGGCGAAACTTGCGTCTTTCCTGCCCCTGTTGACTATTTCTATATATACTTCTGTTCCTTTATCGGGGAGAGTGAACACCGCACGGCGCACCGCCGCTCCCTTTTTGTTGTTAACAGTCTCAGTGTAAAGCACTTTGCCAGTTTTATCCTTGATTGTCATCGTGAACAGGCCCTTGGGCTCGGCCACCAGCGCATACTCAGCGTCAAGGCGGTTGACAGTGCGCCAAGTTGCCGTCTGGCCAGCCTTTAACGCCTTAGTGGTTAGCTTGATATGACCTTTCCCGCCCATCGACCCGCGGTCGGTGCGCTTCTCGGCATACTGCCGTGAGAACTCCAAAACCTTGCGGTTAACGATCAGGCTGTCAACAAATTCCTCATCAAAGAGAAAATGGCCATCCAGATTCGACTCCTCGCCCGACGATAGCCATATATCACTGAAATCCTTCAGTTTAGCGGCTTTAAACGCTTTGTTGGCCGACTTGAGCGAACCAGTAGAACGAGTACCCACCGCCGTTGACAATTGGTTACAGATGTCGATGGCCTTCTCCATCGCATCCGAGCACGTCGACTGCGCGTATCCGCCAATGGATAACGCACATAGCATCACCGATATTATAGTCCTGTTCATTTTATTTGGGCATTACGATACGGAATCCAAGTTGGGGAATCGAGGTCTCCGGGTCGGACGGCTCACGGTGAGTGACTGTTAGCTCGTATGGCTCGGAATCGTAGTTGCCGCCACGCACCACCATCTGTACGCCTTCCGCCCTCGGCTCATCAGAGTCGTAGGGCTCAAACTGCGTGTCGCACCATTCCGAGGCGTTGCCGCTCATGTTAAACAAGTCGTCGCTGGTGCAACCGGGCCGCAAATCACCCTGAGCCGATGAATGCAACCGACCACCCGAGTTGGCTGCGTACCAAGCCACATCCCCGGCGTTGTCGCTCCCGGCGAATGTGTATGATTCCTGTTGAGCGCCTCCTCGAGCCGCGTATTCCCATTCCGCCTCCGAAGGCAACCGGAACATGCGTGTGGTCAAATCAGTCAGCCGCTCCGCGAACGCCTTGGCATCGTTGAACGTCACCTCCGTTACAGGCATCTTGGGATCACCCTCGCGTGTATCGCCCATTATCGCGTTCCACTGGCCAACGGTCACCTCAAATTGTCCGATGTAAAAGTCGCCCACAACGGCACTCATTGCCGGCGTCTCAAATTCCGTTTCTACCAAATCGGAATAATTGCCATCGGCGTCGGGCACTGCCCCCTGCGAAAAGGCCCCACCCTTGATCTCGCGCAGCGATTCCAAAATCTCCTGAACGGCCACAACCTGCTCGCGCGTCACATCCTCCGACCAACTAATCGGCACGCCCCCAAACATCACCGACTCCTTCAGATGGCGTAACTCCCCGGCCTCACGCTGCTTGCTGAAAGCTATCGTAAGAGCCACTGCCGCCCCAATCGCAATCACGAGCGCCACCATCTGCCACAAGCGTGCCTGGGGATGGCGCACGTATGGCTTCACGCGGTTTTTCACCATCAGGTCGACCGTCGGTCCCAGGGCCTGACCGAAATTGATCTCCGAGAACTGCGTCTCCTCAACCGCCCGCTTGATATCGGCCGGTACGCTGTCAGGGATGCCGTCAAAGGTGCCGTCGGGGTTGATTGGCACAATCCGCTTCCCAGCGTCAAGGGCAATCTCCAGCTCGCGTCTCACCCAATCCCCCTCGTTGGCGCATCGGGCCATCGACCCCTTGGAGAGAACGATCATGTAGATCGTAGAGTGGCGTATCGCCGTCTCGATAGCGGCACTGAATTTATCGTCGACCAGCTCGTCGTAATCAAGGAACACGCGGTACCCCTTCTTCTCCAGCATCAACTGGAGCGTACGGGCATATTGAGCGCCCCCGTCGCGACGGTAGCTGATGAATATGTCGTAAGTTTTCGGCTTGTGGCTACTCATGTTAATAATATTGGATGTCCATGTGGGTGTTGCCCACGTTGCCCATAAACGACTGGGAGTAATCGGTGACGTTCCCGTAGCTGTCGGTGGAATTTATCGTCACTTCTAGCGTTCCCGATTGCCCACCCATTGTCTGCTCTATAGCGTAGGGATAGAGATCCGAGGCCGAGTTGTAGATATAGCGCAGGGTCATCGAGCCCATCGGATTGGTCACGGTAGCGCGGTCCATCGCGCCGTTGCTCTTGTAGGTAACGTTGGTGTCGAAATTCTCACCTATACCGTAATGGTGGCAACGGTTGGACAGCTCCTCAACCCATATCTCTCCACCCTCGGTAAACTCAGTGCCCTTGTACATCGACACCACAACCTTGCCTGGCTCCACGTCCCAGTCGTACACCATCTTCATCACCCCTTGGGTAATGCAGGTGATACGCCCCTGGCGGTCGAAATCCACCTCGACCGTGCCCTGGGGATTGGTGATCACTGCGCTTTTTGGCTGCCCGTTATAAATATTGTACTGGCGAGCGTGGATATTCTGGGCCGTAGCGCTAGAGGCGCCGATAAGCAACATTACCACTAATGCGATGAATGATTGAATTTTAGATGCTGTTTTCATTTCTATAATTTTATTTGGTTTTGAGCGTCAACTAAGATGAACGGAGCCCAATAACGAGGATCGGGATATACCCTCTTCACGTCGCCCTGGGCCGAGCGAAGAGCCTCGTATTGGTTTTTGCCCGCCACGACAGCCGAGTAGAACGAATCCATAAGCATCTGCGTGGCATCGTCATCAACTTTCCACAATGAAATCATTAGCGACTTGGTTCCCGCCTGCTTGAACGCGCGCTGCAGGCCGAACACGCCCTCGGCGTTGATATACCCTCGACCCGTCTCACAAGCCGAGAGCACAGCCAATTGCAAGCCGCGGAAGTCGAGCGTCGCGATCTCGTTGCCCGTAAGCACGCCATCCTCCACCATCTCCTCGGTGTCCATATTATAAAGAGTGTTCTGGGCACCGGCTAGATAGAGCCCTGACGTGCCGAGAGGGTCATTGTTCTCGCATTGGTCGCACTGATCCTCATCGAAGAAGCCGTGTGTGCCGATGTGCATAAGATTGTAATGCTTGCCCGACAGCCCCTTGAACGCCTCCTCGGTGGCCTCGTCGCCCGTGAGCAACGAAGCGTTCAGGTGCGATGACAGTAGCGAGTTGATCTTTGTCACCTCGGTTTTCGTTCCCGGAAGCGCCTTAAGGAAACCGTCGGTACCACGCTTCTGCCCACCCTCCTCAGTTTTAGGGTAATAGGAGGCAACCGAGCCCAACCCGTAGCTTACGCCGCCGATCAAGGCCATCTTCTCCACCCGGGGTGTATCCTCGTCACGCAGGGCTATTTCACGGGTAGACGACAACCGCTTCAACGAATACTCCTCAGCACCTGGCAATGCCTCCAAAGCAATGGTGTGGAGCACGCCTTCGGCCGCGAAATACACATCACCCTCACCCTTTTTCGGCATATACGCCTTCAGGTCTTTAAACAAGATGTCAAACAGTTCCGTCGACCTGTAGCACCCCTCCTTGAGGTCGATATGGCTCCACGACGAGGTAAGCCCCACAGGAACATACCGAGGTGCCTCGTCGCGGGTCAACACCAACGCCCCGTACATGCGTGCCCGAGCACTCGCCTGATACGACATAAACTCGACCGCCACATCATTCTCCCCCAGCCCCTTCTGCACCGCCGGGTACTCCACGGTAAGACCCTGGGTATAATCGCCATACGTCTTCGACATGGCCAGCAAACGCTTCTCCATCGCCTTAGCCTCTGCGGTCAGTCGCGTCGCCAATTCCTGTTCATGATTCTGCTCAGCCTGCTGCATGCGCAAGTTCATTTCGCGCCACCGCGCCAGCAATTCCAGCGTCTCAGCGTCCCCCTCCTCCTGCAACAACCTTGTCAACTCAATGGTCGAATTCAGCAACAACCCCTTGGTGAACAACAACGCGTTATACCCCAGCGCCGCGTATCGCCGATTCTCAGGTGTATGCGCCGCGTAATTCACCAATGTCAAGATATTTCCAATCTCATTGTTGGTTTTCTGGGTGCGCTCATCAAGCGTCATCCACTTGTAATTCTCCAGAATCTCCAACTTCACCCAACGGTAACCAGCCTCAAAATTCTCAATAGCTTCATTTGTCTGCCCGTTGGCGTACTGATAAAAAGCCAAATCATACAACCGATTGTCGTAAACCCACCCCTTTCGGCGCGCTATATCTATTGTCTGCCGCTGCAAAGCAATCGCGTCATCTAGCTTACCATTAAGATACTTCATATGTGCCAACATCGCCAATCCCTGGCATACGGTGATATTATCTATCGTCAGATTGGGAATCAACACCTCATACAGCAGATTCTCCATCTGGCTTTCCACTGTAAGAAGAGAGAAATTAACTCCCGACGCCTGCGGACTGCCGGCCATCAACTGCATCAGCACGCGAAACATCTCAAACAACGGCGACGTAATGTCCTCCATGCCAAATCCAGCCTCCAAATAATCATTCAAGGTTTTGCCCGCAAGCATTTGGCTCATTAATTTCCCCAACTCGACGCCTTCGGCATAAGATGAGGCATGTTTATTCAGATACTGCATCTGCGACGGCGCGCTTTTAAGGAAGGCATAAAGGTAAAACGGGGTGTCCTTTTGATCCTCCAAATTGGCCAGCAACCTCTTATAAATCCCATAAGCATCGTCGTAATACCCCATATTGTAATAGATGTCGCCCAATGCGCATGAGGCCACCAGATAATTTCCAGTGTAAGGCACATCACCCTTATATGCCTCCACTACCTCTTTAAACATAGCTATTGACGCGTTTCCATCTCCTTCCACCCCATATAACGATGCCAAGTTGCACTTCGCCGCTTGAAGATTCTCGAAATACTCGCTATTCTCGAGCAAACGGATCGACTCTTTACACCAAGAGACACATTCCCCCGAGTAATCCGATATCTCCGACTTACGTTGCAACAACAGCCCGCGGTGCACCGGATTGTTTCCGTTCTTCTCGACCAGCGCCAAGGCCTTGTCAATCACCGGCATCCCCTTATCCTGTCTTGCTATCATCCGCAATTGGTACACCACATCAAGCACCGACAGTACAATTTCATCCTCCTCAGGCTTATAGCACGACAACAAATCATCGGCCGCAGCCAATATCTTCTCCTCTACCACATCGTATTTCGACTCGCGCAACGCTACCACCGACTCCAGGTAATACGCGTTCGACCGGGGATACAAATCCCCCGTCAGCTTATAATACCTTTCCGCCCTGTCGTGTAACAGATTTATATCTTGACGCAGATTTTGAAAATCATTTTTATTCAAGTAACATTTCGATCGATCGATCACAAAATTTATCTCAGCCATGGTCCCGGTTACTCCGAGTCGAGCAATCAACGCAAGCCCCTTATTGCAATAGTCAATCGCCGCATCCTCTTCCCCACTCATCAAGTAAAAATGGACCAAAGTAGAATAACTGCCCAAAACCCATGACGTTTCCTCCCCCAAATTCTTGAGTTCCACCTCCAAGCAACGCTTACCGAAGGTGATTGCCCCATTGACATCTCCCCCCTCCCACGCTTCCGCGGCTTGGGCCGACAACGCATCAGATTCCACTGTCAATCGGCGATCCACCGGCTCAAACAGATAATATTCCCCCGACACTTCCCGTGCCTTGTCCTCTTCCCCCAACTTATAGTAACATCTCCCTAGCCAAATCGGTCCATACTGGCTACGAGGATCACCCTCCACCATCTCAGCCTCATCTAGCTCCGCAACCCGCTCAAACACCCCGACCGCCTGCCGATACTCCCCGCTCCGATACAACTCTACCCCCCGAGCAAACAACTCATCCGACCGCACCGACTGTCCCCAGGCTCCCACTGCACACAACACAGACACCATTGTGGAAATTATTCTATAATACCACAAACTATATCTTCTCATCTTGACGATAATATTTCTTGTCGCTTCCATCATCTTTTGAAGTGCTAATATTTGACACCACCTAATGACTTTATCTTTTCAAGGTAGGCCTTCTATGCGGGGGAAAGGGTTTTGTCCTCAAATTTTCGATATTCAGCAATAGACTTACCTCTTCTGCGTTAGCCACAGCCGGCCTTCCTTCTGAATGACGTTCACTATTGGATTTCCACCCTTCCCGCGATATATTATAATTTCATTCATCTATTTTATTATTGGTAATTTTCACGCGAAATTACGCAAAAAAGATTGAGTGTCGCGAAAAATGCGTAAATTTGCGTGCCGAAAAAGTAAATTTATCAAAATAAACCAAACATAACATCATGGAAATATCTCACATCGAACACGTGGGCATCGCCGTCCCCTCATTGGACGAGGCTATCCCCTTTTACGAGAAAATGCTTGGCCTCAAGTGCTTCGCCATTGAGGAAGTTGCCGACCAGAAAGTGCGCACCGCCTTCTTCCAGGTAGGCCAGACCAAAATAGAGCTCCTCGAGGGCACGGCCGACGACTCGGCCATCTCCAAGTTCATCGCCAACAACGGCGGCCGCGGCGGCATCCAGCACATCGCCTTCGCTATCGAGGACGGCGTCGCCAACGCTCTTGCCGAGGTTGAGGAAAAAGGCTGCCGCCTCATCGACAAGGCTCCCCGTAAGGGCGCCGAGGGCTTGAACATCGCCTTCCTCCACCCCAAATCGACCTGCGGTACGCTCATCGAGCTCTGCGAGGACCCCAAGAAGAAATAATCCCACACGGAAAAAATCCCCATAAACGAAAAATATGAGTACACAGCTTGAGAAAGTGCAGGAACTTATCGCCCTGCGCAACGAAGCGCGCCTCGGTGGCGGCGAGAAAGCCATCCAAAAGCAACACGACAAAGGCAAATACACAGCCCGCGAGCGCATCGCCCAGCTGCTGGACGAAGGCTCGTTCGAGGAGCTTGACATGTTTGTGCGCCACCGCTGCACCAACTTCGGCCAAGAGAAAAAATCATTCCTCGGCGACGGCGTGGTAACAGGCTACGGCACAATCGACGGACGCCTGGTGTACGTGTTCGCTCAGGACTTCACCGTCTTCGGCGGCTCCCTCTCCGAGACGATGGCCCTCAAAATCTGCAAAGTGATGGACATGGCCATGAAGATGGGTGCTCCCGTCATCGGCCTAAACGACTCGGGAGGCGCCCGCATCCAGGAGGGCATCAACGCCCTCGCAGGCTACGCCGAGATTTTCCAGCGCAACATCATGGCCTCGGGCGTGATTCCCCAGATCTCGGGTATCCTCGGCCCATGCGCCGGCGGCGCCGTTTACTCCCCCGCGTTGACCGACTTCACCATCATGACCAAGGGCATCTCCTACATGTTCCTTACCGGCCCCAAGGTGGTTAAGACCGTTACCGGCGAGGACGTTAGCCAAGAGGACCTGGGTGGCGCTACCGTCCACTCCACCAAGAGCGGCGTGGCCCACTTCGCAGCCGAGGATGGCGAGGAAGCCCTCAAGATCATCCGCAAGCTCTTCTCCTACATCCCCCAGAACAATCTGGAGGAACCCCCGTTGGTTGAGTGCACCGACCCCATCGACCGTCTCGAGGACTCCCTCAACGAGATCATCCCCGACTCGGCCAACCGCCCCTACGACATGTACGAGGTGATCGGCGCTATCATCGACAACGGCGAGTTCCTGGAGATCCAGAAAGATTACGCCAAGAACATCATCATCGGCTTCGCCCGCTTCAACGGCCAAGCCGTGGGCATCGTGGCCAACCAGCCTAAGTTCCTTGCCGGCGTGCTCGATAGCAACGCCTCGCGCAAGGCTGCCCGATTCGTGCGCTTCTGCGACGCCTTCAACATCCCCATCGTGTCGCTGGTCGACGTCCCCGGCTTCCTCCCCGGTACCGGCCAGGAGTACAACGGCGTGATCCTCCACGGCGCCAAGCTCCTCTACGCATACGGCGAGGCCACAGTGCCCAAGGTGACCGTCACCCTGCGCAAGAGCTACGGCGGCAGCCACATCGTGATGAGCTGTAAGCAACTCCGCGGCGACATGAACTACGCATGGCCAACGGCCGAAATCGCCGTTATGGGTGGTGCCGGAGCCGTCGAGGTGCTCTACGCACGCGAGGCAAAGGAGAGTGACGACCCCAAGAAAGTGCTCGCCGAGAAGGAGGAGGAGTACAACAAGCTCTTCTGCAACCCCTACAACGCCGCCAAGTACGGTTACATCGACGACGTTATCGAGCCCCGCAACACCCGTTTCCGCATCATCCGCGCCCTGCAGCAGCTGGCCACCAAGAAAGTGACCAACCCCGCCAAGAAGCACGGCAACATACCCCTGTAAACCCATCGGCAATATGAGAAAACATCTGTTAATCGCCGCCATCGCTTTGCTGGCCACGGGCCTCTGCGCGCAAGCGCAGGGTCGCCGAGGGTTGAAAATCAACGAGGTGATGGTGCAAAACGACTCCAACGTCGTTGACGACTACGGCCAACGCGTGGGCTGGATTGAGATCTTCAACTCCACCTACGCGCCCCTGGAGATCTCCAGCGTATTCCTCACCACCGACTCAGCCAACAAGAAGATGTACCCCGTGCCCCTGGGCGACGTGCTTACCGAGATTCCCACCCGGCAGCACGTCATCTTCTGGGCCGACGGCAAGCCCTCCCGAGGCACCTTCCACACAAGCTTCGTGCTCGTGCCCGGACAGGACAACTGGATCGGCATCTATGACGCCGACGGCAAAACCCTCATCGACGAGGTT
Organism: Bacteroidales bacterium; assembly: GCA_021205635.1. Taxonomy (GTDB): domain Bacteria; phylum Bacteroidota; class Bacteroidia; order Bacteroidales; family Muribaculaceae; genus JAJPXC01. Next base: position 14,792 of record JAJPXC010000033.1, read on the forward strand.
GTAGTACCCGCCTCCCTCCCAGCCGGTCACACCTACGCCCGTAAATCGGACGGCGTTGGCTCAGGCCCTGACGCTTGGGAAGTACGCTCCGGCTCCGAGGGCCAGTACATCACCCCCTCAAGCGCCAACATCATCCGCGACACCAACTCCAAGGTCGACATGTTCAAGGAGAAGGACAAATCGGGCCTCGGCCTCACGGTCATGGCTATGTGCATCGTATTCTCGGCACTGCTGCTGCTCAGCTGCTGCTTCTACCTGATCAACCGCATCGGCGCCCACATCTCCAAGCTCAACAAGATGCACGCCCAAGGCAAGTCGATCCACGAGACACCGCGCGAGGAACGCCCCGACCACGACTCCGGCGAGGAGATCGCCGCAATCGTAATGGCCCTCCACGAGCACCTCAACGCTCACGACCAAGAGCAGACAGTCCTCACCATCAACAAGGTGAAACGCGCCTACTCCCCGTGGAGCTCCAAAATTTACAACATGCGTGAGCTCCCTCACCGTTAATCTCCAACCAATCAATTATCCACCACAATGAAAGAATATAAGTACAAGATAAACGGCAACACCTACAACGTGGGCGTGGGCGACATCGAGGACAACATCGCACAGGTGACTGTTAACGGTATCCCCTACAAGGTAGAGCTGGAAAAGAAGAAAGGCCCCGTTACCATCGTTTCAGCTCCCCGCCCCTCCGCAGCTCCCCGCAGCGCAACGGGCGAAAAAGTTATCGCCAAGGCCACCCCCGTCACCTCAGGCGCTTACGCCGTTACAGCTCCCCTGCCAGGCGTTGTCCTCTCAATCCCCGTGAAGGTGGGTGACACCGTCAAGGCCGCCGACACTGTCCTGGTGCTCGAGGCCATGAAGATGGAGAACGCAATCCACGCCGGACGCGACGGCAAAATCGCCTCTATCAACGTCAACCCCAGCGACTCGGTGCTCGAGGGCGCCACGCTCCTCACCATCGAATAATCCCCAAAATCTCAGTAAAGAATTATGGAATTATCATTTGGTGACTTCCTATTGCAAAACCTCACGCAGTTCTGGCACCTGACCGGAATCTACAACGCCACGTGGCAACACTGCGTGATGCTTGTGGTGGGCCTTTTCTTCATCTGGCTCGCCATCAAGAAAAACTTTGAGCCGATGCTGCTCGTGCCGATTGGCTTCGGTATGCTCATCGGCAATATCCCGTTCAACGCCACCGCCGGCCTCGAGATCGGCATCTACGAGGAAGGCTCGGTGCTGAACATCCTCTACAACGGCGTTTCAGCAGGCTGGTATCCCCCGCTCATATTCCTGGGCATCGGCGCCATGACCGACTTCTCGGCCCTGATCGCCAACCCTAAGTTGATGCTCATTGGCGCCGCTGCACAGTTTGGCATCTTCGGCGCTTACATGGTGGCAACGGCCATCGGTTTCGCCCCCGACCAAGCAGGTGCAATCGCCATCATCGGCGGCGCCGACGGCCCCACCGCTATCTTCCTCTCATCGAAACTCGCTCCCAACTTGATGGGCGCGATCGCCGTGTCGGCCTACTCCTACATGGCCCTTGTGCCCGTGATCCAGCCTCCGATCATGCGACTGTTGACCACCAAGCACGAGCGACTGATCAAGATGAAACCCGCCCGCGCCGTATCCCAGAACGAGAAGATCATCTTCCCCATCGTGGGCCTGCTGTTGACCTGCTTCGTCGTTCCCTCGGGTATACCTCTGTTGGGCATGCTGTTCTTCGGCAACCTCTTGCGCGAGTGCGGCGTTACCACACGCCTGGCCAAGACCGCTTCCAACGCCCTTACCGACATCGTGACGATGCTCCTAGGCATGACCGTCGGCGCCTCCACCCAGGCCTCCGAGTTCTTGACCACCCAGACCATCTTCATCTTCTTCCTTGGCCTCATGGCGTTCATTATCGCCTCGGCTTCGGGTGTATGCTTCGTCAAGCTGTTCAACCTGTTCTTGCCCAAGTCCAAGAAGATCAACCCGTTGATTGGTAACGCTGGCGTATCGGCCGTGCCGATGTCGGCCCGTATCTCCAACAACCTCGGCCTCGAGTACGACCCCAGCAACTATCTGCTGATGCACGCCATGGGCCCCAACGTGGCTGGCGTCATCGGCTCGGCAGTTGCCGCCGGTGTCCTCCTCGGCTTCCTCGCTTAACGAGGAAAAATTCACCCTATATCCCCGCGGAATCCAAGGAATCGTATTCCGTTGGTTCCGCGGGGATTACCTTTCTCCCTAAATGCTACAATTATCGAGTGCAAAGGCTCAATTATCACCCTAGGATGTGACCAAATGGCAACAATTCGGCCTTGGGGTGTGTTATAAATACGGTATCTAAAACGACATGATCACAAAGAAAGTAATACAGTCGATTTACAAGAAGTACCGCCGGCGCCCCGAGAGTGTCGACGACCTCAACATCGGGCTCCTTTTCGAGCGATCCCTCGAGCCCCATCACATCACCATCCACGACGGGGCCATCGTCATCGGTACCATCGAGCCCCTTAGCCCGTTCCATGAAATCCCCCTCGACCGAGTGCACGCCATCGTCGAGTTTGACCGCCACGTGGCTATCGTGCTCCACTCCTCGATCATTTTCCTCAAAAAACATTCCGAGGCCGTCTCGGTCGACATCAAGATGCCCAAATTGACCCTCTTCGACCGCCTCCGCCTGGCCTTCGCCAAATAATCCGGGACGATTCACAAGCGCCTGCGCGGCCTAGGAGGGGCCGGCCTTGGACGGCCATTACCAAAAACATCAGGAGGGTGAGTGCCTCGCCCACGTAAAGAACCTAAGGCTGAAATGTCGCCGAAAATGGACATTTCAGCCTTTTAACGTAATTGGCGAAAATTTACCTTAACATTAGTTGCCGCGTGTCAGAAAAAAATCTTACCTTTGCAAAGCGAAAACTTCAACACTTCATCTGATATCGCAGAAACATTATCACATCTTCATGATATCGTTACACATATTCGGAATTGACAACAACGCGATGCTCGCTGTAGTGGCCGCGTTGACCGGCGTGGGCCTCGTAGCCCTGGCCATGTGGCTCGCCGGACTGATCTCTCCCAAAAGTTACAACCCTCAGAAAGGCGAAGCTTACGAATGTGGAATACCCACGAGAGGCGTATCGATGACACGCTTCAACGTGGGTTATTATTTGTTCGCTATTTTGTTCTTGATGTTCGACGTCGAGACCGTGTTCCTCTACCCCTGGGCCGTCAAGGCTCGCGCCCTCGGCGCCGAGGGATTGACCGCGATCGCCGTGTTTTTCTGTGTCTTAGTGCTGGGCTTGGTTTACGCCTGGCGGAAAGGAGCGCTTGAATGGAAGTAACGTGCAAAGCGATGCCCTACGAGGCATTCAAGGACAACGAGTATATCGAGAAGCTCGTAAAAGAGCTCAACGAGTCAGGCGCCAACGTCGTCGTAGGCTCCCTCGACAAGCTTATCAACTGGGGCCGAGCCAACTCCCTGTGGCCCCTCACCTTCGCCACCAGCTGCTGCGGCATCGAATTCGTCTCGCTCGGAGCCGCGCGTTTCGACATGGCGCGTTTCGGATGGGAAGTTGCCCGCTCATCCCCCCGCCAGGCCGACTTTATCATGGTCGCCGGCACCATCGTCAACCGCATGGCCCCCGTGCTACGCCGCCTCTACGACCAGCTCGCCGAGCCTAAATACGTCATCGCCTGCGGCGCTTGCGCCGTCTCCGGCGGCCCCTTCCGCAAGAGCTACCACGTGGCCAAGGGCATCGAGGACATTATCCCCGTCGACGTCTTCATCCCCGGTTGCCCTCCACGCCCCGAGGCAATGATCTACGGAATCATGCAGCTCCAGCGCAAAATCAAGGTAGAGAAATTCTTCGGCGGCGTTAACCGCCAAGAAAAACAAAAAGAATTCCTCGAAACCCACCCCGTACCGGGCGTCAACGACTAATCCCCACTACTAGTCAACGACCAAGCGACTATTCACCACGATCATTATCATATAACATATAATATAATGTCAACCCTCCAGGACAAGATAGCAAAGCTCTTTCCCCAAGCCACTTTCGAGGATGGGGAATTCCTGCTGGTAAACATCCCCGACGCCCAGTGGCACGACCTGGCCAAGACCCTGCGCGACGACGAGGACCTCGCATTCGACTACCTCGTCACCATCGTAGGCATGGACTGGACCGACCGCCTGGGCTGCGTCTATTACCTCACCTCCACCAAGCACGCCCGACACATCTCGGTGCGCGTCGCCACCGAGGACCGCGACAACCCTATGCTCCACTCCATCGCCGACCTTTGGCACATCGCCGGCATCTACGAGCGCGAGGTATACGACTTCTTCGGAATCATCTTCTTGAACAACCCCGATATGCGCCGCCTCTTCCTCAGCATCGACTGGAAAGGCTACCCCCTGCGCAAGGACTACGACGAGGATCCCGCCCTCAACCCCGTTTCCACCGAAAACGAGCGTCAGGACGACAACACCTACTCCTGGGTCGAGACCCCCGACGGCAAGGTCGAGAAAAAGACCATCCCCGTCTTCGGCGAGGACGACTTCGTGGTCAACATCGGCCCGCAGCACCCCGCCACCCACGGCGTGCTCCGTTTCCGCACATCCGTCGATGGCGAGACCATCAAGAAGATCGACGTCTACATGGGCTACATCCACCGCGGCGTAGAGAAACTCTGCGAGAGCCTCACCTACCCCCAGACGCTCCACTACATGGACCGCTTGGACTACTTCTCGGCCCACAACTACCACCACGGCCTGTGCATGTGCATCGAAAAGGCCGCCAACATCAAGGTGCCCCGCCGCGCCCAAGTGATCCGCGTGATGATGGACGAGCTCTCGCGTATCGCCTCCCACTGCCTGTTCATCGGCACCTACTGCATGGACCTCGGAGCAACCACAATGCTGTTCTACACCCTGCGCGTGCGAGAGATGATTCTCGACATCATGGAAAAGACCTGCGGCGCCCGCATGACATTCAACTACGACTGCATCGGCGGCGTTATGCAGGACCTCGCCCCCGACTTCCAGCAGGACGTCAAGCATCTCCTTGAGGTGCTCCCCGCCAACATCAAAGAATACAACAAGCTGTTCACCGGCAACGTCATAGCCAAAAACCGCCTCGAGCACGTCGGCTACCTCTCGCGCGAGGACGCAATTTCATGGGCTGTCACCGGCCCCTCGGGACGCGCATCCGGCTGGGCTTGCGACGTGCGCAAAACCGACCCCTACTCCATCTACCCCGAGCTGGAATTCGACGAAGTCACCCGCACCGAAGGCGACTCCATGGCCCGCTTCAAGGTGCGCTTGGACGAGATGGTACAATCGGCACGCATCCTCGAGCAGCTAGTCGACAATATCCCCCAAGGCGACATCTGCGCCAAGGTCCCCAAGGTGCTTAAACTGCCCGTGGGACACTGGTTCCAGCTCGTCGAGGGTTGCCGCGGAGCTTTCGGCATCTACATCGAAAGCACCGGCACCGCCTCCCCCATGCGACTGAAGATCGTGCCCCCCTGCCTCCCCCTGGCCGCAGTGGTCGACCATATCACCCGCGGCGGCAAGATCGCCGACCTTATCACCATCGGCGGCTCCCTCGACTACATAGTCCCCGACATGGACCGATAGCCCCGCTAAAGGATCGAGGATCAAGGATAAAGGATTAAGGATAAAGGATTAAGGCTCCCCCAATTCCTTCTTTACTCCTTTCCTCCTTTGAAGATTTAACCCTTTAAGGATTTAAAAAGCCCCTCAACTAGAAACTAGAAACTAGAAACTAAAAACTAGAAACTTAATAATGTACGACTGCTCATCGATCACCGAATGGATTCACGGCCTGCTGGGCTCTTTCATGCCCGACTGGCTGGTGATACTCACCGAATGCGTGCTCATCGGCGTGGGACTCCTGCTGGTGTACGCCCTCCTGGCGCTGTTTTACATCTACTATGAGCGCAAAGTGTGCGCAGCCTTCCAATGCCGCCTCGGCCCCAACCGCGTGGGCCCCGCCGGCACTTGCCAGGTCTTCGCCGACATGTTCAAGATGCTCATCAAGGAGCTCATCACGCTCAACCACATCGACAAATTCCTATTCGCCCTCGCCCCCTATCTGGTCATCGTGGCCTCGATGCTCGCCTTCGCCGTATTGCCGTGGGGTAACGGCCTGCAAATCATCGACTTCAACATCGGCATCTTCTTCCTGGTAGCCGTGTCGTCGATCGGCGTGCTGGGTATCCTCTTGGCCGGTTGGTCGTCCAACAACAAGTACACCCTGATCGGTGCCCTCCGTTCCGGCGCCCAGATGGTGAGCTACGAGCTTTCAATCGGCTTGTCGGTGTTGACCATGGTGGTCTTCGGCGGCACAATGTCGGTGGGCGGAATCGTCGAGCAGCAAAAGGACCTGTGGTTCCTCTTCTCGGGTCACATACCCGCTATTATCGCGTTCATTATTTACCTTATAGCGGGCACCGCCGAGACCAACCGCGGCCCGTTTGACCTCCCCGAGGCCGAGAGCGAGCTTACCGCCGGCTATCACACCGAGTACTCAGGTATCCACTTCGGCTTCTTCTACCTGGCCGAGTACTTGAACCTGTTCATCGTATCCGGCGTTGCCGCCCTCCTCTTCTTCGGCGGCTGGATGCCCCTGCACATCCCCGGATGGGACGGCTTCAACTCGGTAATGGACTTCATCCCAGGCACCATTTGGTTCGTGGGCAAGGCGATCGCCCTGTCCTTCGTCATCATCTGGTTCAAGTGGACATTCCCCCGCTTGCGTATCGACCAGTTGCTCGCCCTCGAGTGGAAATACCTCCTCCCCATCAACCTCTTCAACCTCGTGTTGATGGTGCTGATGGTCCTCTGGGGCCTCCACTACCCCCTCCCCAACTAATGCACAATGCATAGTACATAATGCACAGTGCATAATTAATCCTTTCCTCCTTTAAAGATTTAATGCTTTAAAGATTTAAATTAGCCTCTCAGCTATCAGCTGAAAGCTGAAAACTGAAAACTGAAAACTAAGATTATTCTCCATAAACGTCCAAAGCAATTATGAGCGACAAATTTGGAAAAGTGGCACAAGTGATCGGCCCTGTGGTCGACGTCATTTTCGAGGGCGACGACAACATCGTACCCCCCATTTACACCGCCTTGAAAGTGGACCGCCCCAACGGGAGCGAGCTAATCCTCGAGGTAGAGCAACACATCGGCGAGGACACCTGCCGTTGCGTGGCCATGGAAAGCACCGACGGCCTATGCCGTGGCGTGCGCGTCGACAACCTTGAGCGACCCATCGCCGTACCCACCGGCGGCCAGGTGAAGGGACGCCTCTTGAACGTGATCGGCGAGGCTATTGACCACCTCCCCGAGCTCAAGCGCGACAACCTTCGCCCAATCCACCAGCCAGCCCCCTCATTCGAGGACCTCACCATCGGCACCGAAATCCTCTTCACCGGCATCAAGGTGATCGACCTGCTCGAGCCCTACTCCAAGGGCGGCAAAATCGGCCTCTTCGGTGGCGCCGGCGTAGGCAAGACAGTGCTCATTATGGAGCTAATCAACAACATCGCCAAAGGCCACAACGGTTTCTCGGTGTTCACCGGCGTAGGCGAGCGCACCCGCGAGGGTAACGACCTGCTGCGCGAGATGATCGAGAGCGGCGTTATCAAATACGGCGAGAAATTCACCGAGGGCATGGAGAAAGGCGAATGGAACCTTGCCGACGTCGACATGGACCAGGTGAAAGACTCCCAAGCCGCGCTCGTGTTCGGCCAGATGAACGAGCCGCCGGGCGCACGTCTTCGCGTGGCTCTTTCCGGTCTTACCGTGGCCGAGCAATTCCGCGACGCCGACGGCGGCGGCAAGGAGATCCTCCTCTTCATCGACAACATCTTCCGTTTCACTCAGGCCGGATCGGAAGTATCGGCCCTTCTGGGACGTATGCCCTCCGCCGTGGGTTACCAGCCCACCCTTGCATCCGAGATGGGTACGCTCCAGGAGCGAATCACCTCCACCAAAAACGGATCCATCACCTCGGTACAAGCCATCTACGTCCCTGCCGACGACTTGACCGACCCCGCGCCCGCCACCACGTTCAACTTCCTGGATGCCACCACGGTGCTCTCCCGTAAAATCTCGGAGCTTGGTATCTACCCCGCCGTGGATCCCCTCGAGTCAACCTCCCGCATCCTCGACCCCAACATCGTGGGCCGCGAGCACTACGACGTAGCACAAGCCGTCAAGCAGCTTCTGCAGAAGTACAACGAGCTCCAGGACATCATCGCCATCCTCGGCGTTGACGAATTGAGCGACGAGGACAAATTGGTCGTTGCACGCGCCCGTCGCGCCCAGCGCTTCCTCTCACAGCCCTTCCACGTGGCCGAGCAGTTCACCGGCCTCCCCGGCGTGATGGTGCCCCTGAGCGAGACCATCCGAGGCTTCAAGATGATCCTCTCCGGCGAAATGGACCAATACCCCGAGCAAGCCTTCCTCAACGTCGGCACCATCGACGAAGCCATCGCCAAGGGCAAGCGCATGCTCGAGGAAGTGAAGTAAAGCATTAAGCATCTAGCGTTTAGCGTTTAGCCAAATAGCCTCCGTGCTTTAATCCTTTACCCCTTTCCTCCTTTAAAGATTTAATGCTTTAATGATTTAA
>JAJPXC010000128.1 GCA_021205635.1 Bacteroidales bacterium
GTTAGTGATTATTTTGTTTACTCACAACCGGTCCAAAAAATGGGGAGTAGTACAGCGGGGGCAACGCGGCCTACAGCGACCGGCGTTTCGACCTGCTCAGCGGCGAGCTCGACTACCTGGTGAAGGAGCTGGGGCGCACGGGCGTGACGCTGCAGACGCTGTGGGAGGAGTTCAGGGGACGACACGGGGGCGACAACTCGTACGGCTACACGCAGTTCTGCTTCCACGTGCGCCAGCACATGGCGGCCGTGAGGCCTAAGATGGTGCTCACCGGCACCTACAAGGAGGGCCTGTACCTCTACGTCGACTTCGCGGGCCAGAAGATGCACTACGTCGACCGCGACACCGGGGAGCTGGTGGAGGTGGAGGTCTACGTCTCCACGATGCCGGCGTCGGACTACGGCTTCGCCATCGCCGTGCCGTCGCAGAGGGTCGAGGACTTCATATGGGCGCTCGAGCGCGACCTGCGCTCCAAGGGCTGCGTGCCGGGGATAATCCGCACCGACAACCTCAAGTCGGCCGTGACGCGCGCCGACCGCTACAGCCCGGACATCAACCGCGCCCTGCTCGACTTCTGCAACCATTACGGCATAGAGCTCGACCCTGCCAGAGCCGCCAAGCCCACCGACAAGGCCCTTGTCGAGGATCACGTGAAACTCGTCTACCGGCGGGTGTTCGCCCCGCTGCGCGACCGCCAGTTCTTCTCCCTGGAGGAGCTCAACGCCGCCATCGCCGAGTGTATGCGCCGCCACAACCAGAAGCACTTCCAGCGCAAGCCCTTCACCCGCGAGGAGCTGTGGCTGGCCCGCGAGAAGCCGGCGATGGCCCCTATACGGGCCGAGCCGTTCGAGATCATCACCCGCATGAGGCTCAAGCTCCAGCAGAACAGCCACGTCTACGTCACGGCCGACAACCACTACTACTCGGCCCCGTACAAGTACATAGGCCGGGAACTCGACGTGCTGCACACGCGCTCGCTGGTGCGCATCTTCGCCGACGGCCAGGAGGTGGCGTGCCACGTGCGCTGCGACCACACCCTCAACCTGTACAGCAAGCACGACTGGCATCTCCCCTCTTACCACAACGACTACCAACAACGCTCCCCCGACTACTACGTCAGCCGCGCCAGGGCCGTCTCCGAGCCGTTCGCCCGCCTGATGCGGGGCGTGTTCGCCCGCTGCAACTACCCCGAGACAATGTACAAAAGCTGCGACGGGCTGCTGTCCATGCAGAAGAAAGCCGACCCGGAGGTCTTCAACCGCGCCGTCGCCATCGCCCTGGAGGTCGACAACTGCCGCTACCCCTTCGTCAAGAGCCTGGTGGAGACACGCTGCCGGGGCTACGAGGAACTCGAGCAGCCGACGCTCTTCCCGGGCCACCACCCCAACATCCGAGGCAAAGCAGCCTATAGCTGACCCTCCGATATCAACCCGCAAAAACAACATCAACCCACAAAAAAACAACACGCTTATGACAACAATCCTTGAAGACATCCGCTCACTGCGGCTCCCCGGCATGGCCAAATGCTGGCAGTCGCTCGAGGAGACCCGCCGGGTCGACTCGCTCACCCTCAACGAAGGCCTCCGCCTGCTGCTCCAGTCAGAGGCCGAGTGCCGCCAGGCCAGCCGCACCAAGCGGCTGATCCACAACGCCAAGTTCCGCTACCAGGCCTCCGTGGCCGAGATCTACTTCGACCAGGCCAAGGGCCGCGACAAGGACCGGCTGATGGAACTCGCCACCTGCGACTACATCCGCCGGGGCATGTCCGTGCTCATCACCGGCTCCACCGGCTCGGGAAAAAGCTACATCGCCTCCGCCCTGGGCTATCAGGCCTGCCTCTGCGGCATGAAAGTGCTCTACTTCAACATGGCCAAGCTCCTTGAGCGACTGCAGCTCGCCCGCATCGACTCCACCATCTCCAAGCTCTTCGACCGTCTGGCCGACACCGACCTGCTCATCATCGACGACTTCGGCATGCGCGTCCTCGACGGCAAACAGCTGCTCGACTTCATGGAGATTATCGAGGACCGCCACGGCCGCAAGTCCACAATCATCTCAAGCCAGCTCCCCGTCAAGTCCTGGTGGGACGTCCTGGAGAAAAACGCCACCGTCGCCGACGCCCTGCTCGACCGACTGGTCAACACCTCCTACCGCTTCGAACTAACGGGCGAGAGCTTGCGCAAATGACCATAAATTACTAACTTCGACTATCAAATCAGGCGGCAAGGTGGGTGACAATCACCGAAACGCCTGGGTGACAATGGACTGAAATATCCAAACCCGAAGCCAGGAGATCATCGAGCGGTTGCGAGGGGAGAAATACATGCTCTACATGCTCGACTCCTACGCCCATTACCGGTTATTCTACAACCAGTGGAGTCAAGCGTTGAAGAAAATCAAGGAGATACTCGGCCTACCCGAATTGTCCACCTACTGGGCACGCCACACCTGGGCCACGATCGCTGCATCGTTAGACATTCCAAAGGAAACCATCGCCGCAGCCCTCGGCCACGAGCTAGGCAACTCCATCACATCAATCTACATCGACTACGACCTCCGCAAAGTCGACACCGCCAACCGCCTCGTCATCGACTCACTCCACCTCCCCTCCTAACCTCATTTTACATCCTTTAAGTGTATGTGCCTTTTTTTGCAAATCACCTTGGCTCATCCAAACTATCAGGCCCTATCCAAGAATACTCTCCCTGATGATATCGACTATCCGCTTAGCATGTTCAAGCGTTACCCAAGGGCCTGAGGGAAGGCACAGGCCGCGGGCGAAGAGGGATTCCGAAACGGAAGGCCACCCAAGCCCCCCGCGGCGGGGGGTGTTGCCATCCGGATGGTAAGCCCCCGCTTCGGGGGTTTGGGGGCCGTGCCCGTAGAACGGTACGTCCCTGTACACGGGCTGCTTGTGCATCGGCTTCCACAGGGGACGCGATTCAATACCTTCACGGTCGAGGGCGAGGCGCAGGGCCTCCACGTTGCGGTTAGGCTCGCAATCTGTGTGGGAGGATTTGGCAGCGTGGGTGACACCAGCCGCACCGCCTACAGCACCGGTGATAACCTCTTTATAGGCCTCCTCCTCGCCCTTTACCTTCACCGAGGGATCGATAAGGATGGTATTGAGCCAGAAATTGGAATCGTATATAGGCGGCTCATTGTGCACTATGCACTGTGCATTGTGCATTGGTTGAGGATTTCCGTGGAATGTAATGCCTGGGATTTCCGCGAAAGCCTCCTCGTAGAAGCGGGCCAGCATCTGGTGGTGGCGGATATGGTCGTCGAGGATGGTCATCTGGCCGCGGCCGATGCCAGCGCAGATATTCGACATGCGGTAATTGTAACCGATCTCCTCATGCTGGTAATAGGGATAGGATTCGCGCGCCTGCGTGGCGTAGAACATGATCTTCTGCTTCGCCTCCTTGTCGGGGCAAATCAACGCCCCGCCCCCCGAGGTGGTGATCATCTTGTTGCCGTTGAACGACAGCACGCCATAACGTCCGAACGTGCCGCACACCTGCCCCTTATACCTCGAGCCAAGCCCTTCAGCGGCATCCTCAATCAAGGGAATGTCATACTTCTCAGCGACCTTAAGGATCTCGTCAATCTTCGCTGGCATCCCATAAAGGTACACCACCACAATCGCCTTAGGCTTGCGGCCCGTCTTCTCAATTCTATCCTTGATGGCCACCTCCAGCAACTCAGGATCCATATTCCACGTCTCTTCCTCGCTATCCATCAGCACCGGCTTCGCCCCCAAATACGTAATCGGGTGACAGCTCGCACAGAACGTGAAGCTCTGGCACACCACCTCATCCCCCGCCTCCACACCGCACGCCAACAGCGCCAAATGCACCGCCGCAGTCCCCGAGGATAAGGCAACTACCTCCGGCCCCCCAAGTCCCCCGCGGCGGGGGATGTTGCCATCCGGATGGTAAGCCCCCGCTGCGGGGGTTTGGGGGCCGATAAATCTTTTTAAATCCTCCTCAAAGGCGTTGACATTGGGCCCTAAGGGCACCACCCAATTATCCCGAAACGCCTCCTCAATATACCTCATCTCCTGCCCGCTCATATGCGCCAGGCACAACAAAATCCTCTCAGCCATAACTACTTGGAATTTAGTATGCGGAGGATGTCGGCCACGGAGCGCATCTCGGCGATCTCCTCAGGTTCGAGGGAGAGGTCGAAAGCGTCCTCGAGTTCGGCCACGAGCATCAGTTGGTGCATGGAGTCCCAGTTCTCGGTGTTGTCCTGGTTGGACGCGGCGTTGATGGCGGCATCGTCCATCACCTCGCGAAGTATTTCAATTACTTTTTCTTCCATTTTATTCTGTGATGTGATAATATTCTTGTATATCGGGGTTAAATGATTTCAAATCAAGCGTATATCGCTTTGTGCCATCGCTTTCTTCCACAGTCGTAAAGCCCAATCGGTCGTAGAAATCAGCCACCTGTCCATTCTTGGCCGTGGGGAGATATGAGGCGTTGACTCGCTCTATGCCATCCCCTTTAATCTTGCCCAAAACGGCCTTGACAAAAGCGGTTTCGATGCCTTTGCCAAGCACGCGGCAACTTAGTAGCAGGGTGTCGATCTCGTCGCCATGGAGCATCAGGCAGCCAGTGATTCCGTTGTCGCCAAAGCGGTCGGCCACGGAGAGCGTCCACACGCGCCAACCCTCGGCGAGGAATCGGCGCAGGTCGCCCTCGGTGTAGCGGCGGGTCGTGAGGTTGAATTGGTTGGTTTTCTGGGTCATTTGGGCCACGCGGGGGAGGGTGAACTCGTCCACCTCCTTGATCGTGAGGCGTATGTCGAGGCTGCGCAGGAAGTCCTCGAAATTGGTGAACGAGGCTTGCGCCTTGGCTCGCTCAGAGTTGGCCTTGTATTGCTCGGTTTTGGCCAAGTCCTCCTTGGTCAGGGAGTAGGCTTGGAAATATTCTTCAACGAGGCTGTCAAAGAATTTTGGCAATTGGTACGGCTGCTCGGGGAAATCGGGCACGGCCACCATCGGCAGCATCTGCTTGATGAGTTCGCGCTCGGTGGGATTGTCGTCGATGAAAACCAGGCTGTCCAGTCCAATATTCAGCTCTGCGGCGATCTCGCGGATGTTGGTGGCCTTGTCTTGCCAGTTGATTCTCAGACAAGAGAAATCCTTCTCGCGGAGCACCATGAACGGGTTCTTCTCCCACGCCTCACGCACATCAGCGAGGTTGTTTTTGCTGCAGACGGCGAGGATCACGCCCGTGGTGGCCAATTCCTTGATAGATTTTTGCCACCACGCGAACGCCTTGCCGGGGTAGTCGCCACCGATTTTGATGCCCGCCACGCTGTCCTCGCCCAGGACGCCTCCCCAGAGGGTGTTGTCGAGGTCGAGCACCAGGCATTTCTTGCGCATCATCTCGATCCCCCGTATCTTGCCCTCAAGCCATCGCTTGAACGGCTTGGCCAACTTGGGGTTGAGCGACATCTGCGACAGGAACCAAAACTTCCAATCAATCATATCATCCTCACTATACCAGGCGGTAAATTCCGAGTAATCAATGGCTTTGACATTGGAATTTGCTTTGGCCAAATCGTATACAGCCGTGTTGTAGCGGTTGATTGCCTCAGTGAGCGAGCGGTCGGCCTCCACGATAGAGGGTACTATGGGGTGGCTAATTGTCAGCATAATAACACGCTTACTCACGGGAATCTGGCCAAGAACGTATCTAAGTTTCTCGATATAGCCGTCAACCTCCTCGGCCGCCTGCGTCGGATTTGTGCTTATCGGTGCTTGGTACCACCAAATGTAATCATCGGCATCCGTATCGATGTCCGACACGTCATCGTATCCCGCGAACGTGTAACCCTTGGCGGGGAAGAACGGCTCGACGGTGTTGTTGCGGAAAACCTGTGTCATTCCTCCACTAATTCTATGAGTCCCATTGACTTGTGAAACAAAAAGGCGACCCGCTTGCCGCCGAAAGCCACGGCCTCCTTGGGCTTCGACACCACCAAGTATTTCCGCGATTTCAGTTCCTTTATAGCCTCGTCGAGGTCAGCCACGGAGTAGCAAGTGTGGTAAGGGGTAACGCCGTTCTTTTCGATGGTCTTGACCACCGGGGACTTGTCGTCAACGGGGGCCAAAAGTTCCACAGTGGGCATCTCCTGGTGATATAAGAAACAGATGTTGACATTCTGCAACGGGTCGAAAACAATCGCAGAGCGCTTGTATCCCATTGCCTCATACATCGCCACCGTGGCCTCAATGTCAGGGGTAGCAACACCTATGTGATGAAATCTCATGCTAATACTCGATTACGGGTGACACCTTGCAACCCTTGAAATCGTATTTGACGAAACCCCAACTCAGTCCAGCTCCGAAGCCTGCCATGATGGCGGTTTTGCCCTCCAATTCCTTGTCCGCCAACTCCGAGGAGATGGTCAAGGGGACGGAGGCCGAGCTGGTGTTACCGTACTTTTGAAGGCAATATGGAACCTTCTCCAACGGGAATTTCAATCGCTTGGCGAAGAAGTCGGTCATGAATTTGTTGGCCTGATGGAAGATCAGGTAATCGACGCTCTCAAGGGGCAATTCCAACTCCTTGCAAAGGTTTTTGATGCCCTTTGGCACGACGCTCATAGCGAAGTTGAACACGTCCATACCGTCCATGAACACGTCCAAGCCCGTGAGTTTCACCCCAGGCTCAACCTCTTTCTCAACGAGCGATTCTGCGGTGATGGCGTTGCGCATGCCGTCCTTGATTTTCACCGCGTCCTCACCCTCGCCGTCGGAGTAGAGCGAGAACACGGTCTCACCGAAGTCGCCTTTTTCTACGAGCGTCGCCGTGCCCGCGTCGCCGTAAAGGGGCCAATCCACCTTGTCGTTACGGCTGACGATCTTGGAGAACGTCTCGCCGTCGAGCAACAGCACTCGGTTGATGCCGTCAATCGACGCGTAGGCCATCGCGGTTGACAGGGCGAAAACGTAGCCGCTGCAACCCAAGGAGAGATCCAATGCGGCGGTGGTTTTCGGGCAGCCAAGGCGATGTTGGAGAATGGGAGCGGTCGCGGGGATACGGTAATCGGAGGTTTGACTCATGAACAGGATCATGTCGATCGACTCGGGGGCGATGCCGTTGTCCTCCATAAGTTTCACAGCCGCCTTGTAGCAAAGATCGGAGGCGCAGGTGTCGGCGTCGGCGATTCGTCGCTCGTGGATGCCGATGGAGTTGATCGTCTTCTCAATCTCCTCCTCGGGAATCAGATAGCCCAAATCCTTGTTGTGGACCACCTCGCGGGGCACGCAAGCGGCCACGGCCCTTATCCCCACGCCCTTATATCTTATCGTTGCCATATTCTTTTTATAATAATGTTAAACCTCCGTCGATTTTGAGATTCGAGCCGGTCACCCATTGGCTTGCATCGCTTAGCAGGTATGCTACCCCCAGGGCCACCTCGCGAGGCTGGCCGAAACGTCCCAACGGATATTGTTTTTTATTTTCTTCCAATTGCTCAGCTGAGACTGTGCCAGCGTCGAAAATATTGGTTTCGATAACTCCTGGAGTGACCGAGTTGACACGTATCCCCTTGGGAGCCAAATCGAGAGCCATGCCCTTGACAGCACCGTTCAAAGCTCCCTTGGTGGCTGAATATATCGAACTCGCGGGTGCCGAAACATACACTCCCGAGACGGAAGATATGAACACCACCGACGCGCCTTTGGCGAGCCGTTTCTTCTTGTTTAGCATTCGGGTGAGCTCGTAAGGGGCGAAGAAGTTGACATCCATCACCGAGCGTATTTTGTCGGGCGTGGCGAAATTGATTGGCGCTAATTGGTTGATACCGGCACAATGAACCACTCCATCCAAAACGTCAGTGGCCGAGAGCAATGCGTCGACGCTCTCCGATTGTGAAAGGTCAGCGACCACCAGGCTGTGGCCATCGCCATCCATAGCCTTCAATGTTTCTTCAAGGCGATTTTGGTCACGGCCCGTAATGACCAAGTTGGCTCCAAGGCGAGAACATTCAATGGCTGTGGCGCGGCCAATGCCTGAGGACGCGCCTGTCACCAACACAGTCTTGCCCTGAAGGGAAAAAGGATTGTAATCAATCATTTACAATTTGCTCTTTACCGTGTCATACAAGTCCTCGATTGTGTTGGCCGTGCGGATGTCGTCGCCCTTGAGAGCCACGTCGTATTCCTCATCGACCATGGCGATTACCGAGAGCGCCAACAGTGACGACCATTCTTCCAACTCCTTAAACACTGTGGAGGCGGAGATCTCCGAAGCGTCGGTATCCTCCAATTGGTCTGCGAAGTTCTCTACAAATTCGTTAAGTTCCATATTCTCAATTTTTAAATTTTCACTAATGTTGCCGGATTGCCGATATAAAGGCATCCGTCCTTGGGTTTGCGCAGTAGCGCGCTGCATGGCGAGAGGGTCACGTCGTTGCCCACTTTTGTGCCTTGCATCACGAAAGAATTGGCTCCGAACAGGTTGTGGTCACCCACCGTTATGCTGCCTGAAAGTTTTGCCCCCGGCATGGCAACGTTGCAATCGCCTATTTTAGCGTCGTGGCCAACGGCGACGAAACCGTTCAGGATGTTGAAGTCACCCAAAGAGGCCTCACAGCTTATCATGCAGCGGGTACAGATGATGTTGCCGCGGCCGAGCTTGGGGGCGATGGGGCCGTAGGAAACCACATCAGGAGCAATTATATTGGGGAAGTCGATCAGCGGGTTGGTGATTCGGGAGGTCAAGGCGCTAAGGGTCCCGGGCGAGCCGATCGCCATTGCCACGGCCAATGGCGTGGGCCAAGCGTTCAAATCGTCCATGCCGCCAAGGACGGAGCCAAGACCGTTGTCGGAGCCTTTTGTCTTGCCGTCATCGAAGAAACCTACGAGCCGCCATTGCGGAGCGTCCTGGCTTTGATTGATCAACTCGATCAAATAGGCCACCTCGCGGCCGAGACCGCCGGCGCCGTATATCGCTATATCTTTCATCTTTTTAGTTGTTTCCGTTGAAGGCTTCCATGGTGGCGGAGGTGGCTGAGGAGATGCCGTCGCGGCGGATCACGCCGCGGATGGTTGACCAAATGATTGAGCAGTCGAGGGCGAAGGAACAGTGGTCGACGTAGTAGACGTCCAAGCGGAATTTCTCGGCCCAGGAGATGGCGTTGCGACCGTGGCTCTGGGCGTAGCCGGTGATGCCGGGACGTACCTCGTGGCGACGAGCTTGCTCCGTCGAATAAAGCGGCAAATACTGGGGCAACAATGGTCGAGGCCCGATCAACGACATATCTCCAATGAAGACGTTCCATAGCTGGGGTAGCTCGTCGATGGAGGTGGAGCGGACGAAGCGGCCCACTTTCGTCAGGCGCTGGGCATCGGGCAACAACCGCCCCTCAGCGTCCCTCTCGTCGGTCATCGACTTGAATTTCACTATCTTGAATATCTTGCCGTCCTTCCCGGGCCTTTCTTGGGTAAAGAACGCCCCCGCACCCTTGTTAGCGAAATGCAGCCACAAGGTTATCACACCTAATGGTATCGCGAGAATCAACAGAGCGAAGCCGCTGGCGGTCATGTCAATCAATCTTTTGAAGTATCTTCGGTACATAGAATTTCGTCGTAGAAATCCAACAGGGATTGCGTCACGTAGCGGTGATCATAGCAGGAAGTGATTAGCGGGCGGGCTTTTGCCGCGAGTTTGTTGCGCCACTCGGGGGTGGTGGCCATGCGGAGCATGGCGCAGTAGAGGGCGTCGGCGGAGCGCGGTGGGACGATGGTGCCGTTCTCGCCCTCGGTGATGATCTCCCGGGAGCCGTTAATGTCGGTGACGATCTGGGGCAACCCCATCGCTCCGGCCTCAAGAACGACGTTGGGGAAACCCTCACGATAGCTTGGCAGCACGGCGCAGTCGGCGGCGAGCAGCCAAGGTCGCACGTCGGTTTGCTGTCCAACCGCTTCGATGCTCTTTAGATTGTCGAGAAGCTCGAGCGTTTCGGGTTTCAATGGGTCGAGTTCTTGCTCCTCGCGGCCCACAAGTATTAGTCTGGTCGCAGGGATTTCTTTATTCAACCTTGCGAACGCTTCTACTAATTCGTTGATGCCCTTGTCTCCCACAAGTCGCCCGATGAAGATGAAGGTAAAGGCCTCTGGTTTGCGTAGTTTTTCGGCCTCGGCCTTGACTTTGGTGTCCTCGGGGTCGAAATAATCAAGATCGATGCCCTTACAACTGCCGTGGCCAAGCACCTTTATCGTTTTTTTTGTGATGCCGTTGTTTAGCAGATCTTGCTTCACGCCCTCCCCTTCGGGGATTACGTGCGTGGCGCAAGCGCAGGTAAGCCAGTCGGTGGCCATCAATATCTTTTTTGTCATGCCTGTCGCCGTGGGGAACACCAGGCCTGTGAAAGTGTGTACCCTCACAGGTACCTTCGACATCCACGCCGCCATCATGCACAGCAGCCCAGCCTTAGGTGTCATCGAATGCACCATCGCAGGCCGCTCCCTCCTCATCACCTTAACCAATCGCACCAACGCCTTCAAATCCTTCCACGGCGAGATATGCCTCTCCATCGCCACCTCCACCCGCTTGAACGGCACCCCGGTGCACTCCACCTCCTCCCATCCCTCTCCAGGCGAGGAAAGCAGCACCACCTCATACCTCTGGGCCAGTTGTGGCATCATCCCCTCCACAAAACCCAGCGACTGCGCCGCCGTGCACGCCCTGATAACTTTAACTTTATCCATTTAGCATGGAATTGTAAAGGTTATAATAACTGTCGACCATGGTGGAGATGTCAAATTGCTTGGCGCGATCGAGGCATGTAGCGGCGACAGAACGATAACGTTTCGGGTTCTCTGAGAGCGATAGGATTTCTGTAGCTAAGGCTTTTGCGTCGCCATGTGGAAAGAGTAGGCCGGCTCCCTTAACCACCTCTTTCAACCCGGGTACATCGGAAGCGATTACCGGTTTGCCCGCAGCCATACCTTCTACTGCTGCTAATCCAAATCCTTCCCAATGGGAGGACAGGACAACAATGTCAGATGTCTTAAGGATTTCTGGAATATCAGAACGGATCCCCCATAACACAATTCTATTCCATAACTGAAGATCGGTTATGCGCTTTTCGATTATATTCCTACGATCGCCATCTCCAACTAGCCATAGCCTAAAGGGAGCTGGAAGGTAGTTCATAGCCTGAATGACAGTTTCTTGATCTTTCTGATATCTAAACCCCCCGACCATGGTGATGATGATTTCATCGGAGTTTTTTAGCTTTGGGATTGAATGAGCTTTGCTATAAGTTTTTATATCAATCCCGTTGTTAATCATAAGCGTCTTACTCAATACCGATGGGGTTGAATCTATAAGGAACTGTTCGGTTTGTGTACTTATGCAAATGATTTTGTGGTATTGTCGATACATCCATCGGTCGATCGGAGCACAACACCTCCAACCGCGTCGGCGGTTGGAGGTGCTGTGCTCGGTCGTGCAAAGCACGACCGAGCACAACACGGCGCTTATTGCGGCGAATATCTGTGGAGCAGTGTTGTGAGTGTGTACAATATCGTATTTCCCGTGTTTTATCAGACGGATAAGCTTAAATACATGGACTGGATTGTAGACATTGGAAACTTTTTCCGTGAATCTATGCACCGTTATACCTGCATCCCGTAGTTGCCGCATAAACTCGGTCTCCTCACCGCTGAACACGGCCAACTCCACCTCCACGCCCTTGTCGCGAAGCCGTGGCAGCAGGTCGACCATCAGTTTCTCGGCCCCGCCAGTGCGCAGAGAGGTTATAACGTGAAGAGTTTTCATTTTTTCAAATTGTCCATGAGTTTCATAGCAAAGCCTAGTGGCCAATAAAGTAGCCAAGAGAACTTGACGGGAGCGAAACGCCAATAGTTGATCTTTGCCTTGCTCCGCTCCTTGGTCGATTTAGCACTCTGTGTATACTCAATATAGTACACCATGGAAGTTATAGGCGATTCATGGCGAATCCTGGTGATTTTTGCCGTTAAGCCATCGGGACGGTAAGCACAGACGTAAATAGGGTGATGCACATAGCGCAGCTTGTAATCCCGCGCGATGCGGTTCCATACCAACGCCTCGGGGCAGAACTTCTCCCCGGGCACCTCCATAAAACGATATCGCCTCAACACATCAGTGCGGTAAATCTCAGCCAAATCGCCATGAACATGATGTGTCGAGCGGATCTTAAGAGCTTCCGTGTCAATAGTCCCGAAATCCTCTCCTCCACCAATTTTATGGCCATCGGGAGTAATACGGATACCCGATAGACCTGCAAAACTATTGTCGTCTCGAATAGCTTGCCATTGGTTAATAATCCATTCTACGGCATCTTCAGTGAGGTGGTCGTCGCTGTCGACGATGAAGAAAAGTTCACCTTGAGCATCTTGTACTCCGCGGTTGATTGCTCGATGCTTGCCGCCATTCTCCTGTTGAATATATCTTACCGGAAACGCAGTCTCAGAGAGCCAGGACTTGACGAGGCACTCGGTGTCGTCGGTAGAGCCGTCGTCAACTATCAACCACTCGAAATCCTTGCAAGTCTGCATCCGGAGGCTCTCGTAGAGTTTGGGGAGGATATAGGCCCGGTTGTAAGTAGGAGTGAAGATTGTTATGCGAACCATTTTTTCTGGGTTAACATTACCATGGGAGAATATCCGGCGAGTTTGGGTATGTAGCGTTTGCAGACATGTGCACATGCTAACGCAAATCCCAAAACAATCGACCATTCCGTTACCATCAATACTATTTTACCCCATAGTAAGGGATAAATTGATAATTTAGAGATGAAAATATTCAACAGTTGACATATTGGGAAATGCACACACATAATTACAAGCGAATTTTTCCCGCAATAGGCTAAGAATTTGCTGTTGGATAACAATTTAGATCCTTGAATTACCATTGCAGATCCCAACAAAGAACATATGGCTACCAAAAATAAATCATGGTTGAACATGGTCATATTAAAATATTGCCCTGGGTATCCATCAATGTAATATATAAAGCCAAAAATGGTGAAGAACAGAGAGCTTAACACGATCAGGCTTGTGAGTAACGCTCTTGGGGATTCCGACCTTTTAAAGTATTTCTTTAAGTTATACCCTATATATATATATATATATGAAGTTATACCTCTTTCTAAATCAAAAAGCAAGGTGCTGTCATGGTTCTTGTGGAAGATAAAAGCGAAAGCCAGTAGAAAAAGGGATACCAATAACTGTAGTTGTAACTTAACCTTAGATATCAGTTGCATAATAAGCAACGCAATAAGGATAGCTTGTAAAAACCATAAAGGACCGTTAAATGGACCCGTATATGGATGTGGAATTTGAGATAGAATAAAAGAAAGAGCTGTAAAAAAGAGAAAGGGTATTAAAATGCGGTTCGTCTTAGAGACTAAGAACTTCCCCCAGCCATGGCAACTGAAAGTTATGCCTGCTAAGATAAAAAACAAAGGCATGTGAAAAATATCAATAAGAGCGTGGTTTGGGAACATCGAATGCCCCATAATCACGAGAATGATTCCTATACCTTTGGCTACATCGATCCAACTTAAGTATGTAGGAATTTCGGTTACCATAAATAAAAGAATTTCAAAGCTACGGCGGGGACAAAAGCTAAAGCGGCCACAACGTTACGATTTGGCAACAAAGGATCCTTTAAAGGAGGATAGATGGATACAATAGGGATGAGCACCCATGACAAAAGCGCTATTCGATCTGTGTAAGGCATTCTTATGACACATAACCATACTGAATTAGCGATTAGATATGCGCTGGTCACTACATCATAGAATCGATTTCGGTAATGACATTTAATTTTATAATAATAGACCAACAATAATGGTAGAGCAGAATATATGATAAAATCTACCCGGAAACCCATTTTTGTGTATAAAGCACTTTTCTCCCCAATTTGTGACGTATAATCACTAAGCCGACTATCGTTATCTCCTATCAGATTCACCATGTATTCAGTAACAGGTCCCAATGAATCAGTGTATGACAGTACAACGCAAGTTAACCATAAGAAAACATAAACCTTCAAATTAGGATAAAAGTATCCTATAGTTAGTCCTACTATAGTTAATCCAACGGATAAATGGATAGTACACGCACAAACGGCACATGTTACGAACCACCAGGGTTTATTTAACTTGCTTAAACCTAAGAACACTAAGGCAGTGGCCAAACCAGATCTCATAACATTGGTTCCCCCGCTATAATAACCTAAAGAAATAAATACTAAAAGGAGAAAATAAAAACGATATTCTTTCTTGAAACATTTGTATCCAAAATAGACAAATAAAGATGTATATAAAATGTCATTTATAAATATGAAGAGTTTTACATTTTTCCCTAAGAGAAAACGGAAAAATGAGTTATAAATCTCCCACCCAAAGTCCTTCTCTTGCCCCCATAAACCAGGATGAAGAAACATCAACTCATATTGATGTCGGTCAAAGCCTATTGGCGCAAAATATATAGACAAAATAGCCAACGCAGTTATGATAAAAGAAAAAGTGTTGGAAACTGGAGGTATACGCCCTTTCTTATTGCATAGTAATGCAATTAGCGTTCCCACACCAAATATTATGCTAAATAGACTAAAATTCATGATAAGATGCCAATCATGCCTTGTGCTTGTCTGAACGAGCCATCGCAATTCTTAATCGAGAATATAATGGCCATTGAAGCAATTTGGGGCTTACAAGGCTGATGGTCAATAAATAGAGATATAATGGAGAGTCAATTTCTTTCTTTACCCACTTAATACATCCCTTTGTCAGAAAGAATTGTTTATATAGCTCTTGTCGATCTTTTTTTATTAATTCTTGCTGGCCTCCAATGAAACATAAAATGGTCTTTGCCAAATGCAGGGCTATTATCTTTTTAAGCTCGTTGTCTAAGCCGGAATCTTTAACCCATTTAATAATATCTTCAAGAATGATTAATCTTGACCGCTGAGTAGCTAATATATGTCGACCCGTGGAGATAGATCCAGGCCTGTTAACGTAATAATACAAAGGAGTGTCCAATGTTAGCATATTTTTAGCCATAGGAATGGCCCTCAGATTATAATGACTATCTTCCCACAGAATCCCCTCTCTAAAATATAACCTATTCCCAATGACAAATTCTCGGTTGTACAACCTAGAACAAGCAGAAAGGAAATAATTATTCCCTAAAAATTCTTCTGGAGAAATTATGCGAGATTCTACCGTTGGAATAACATTAAAATCTATAGTTTCGTCCAGTTGTACTCGCTTATATCCAAAGTTAATTATGTTCACATTGGGAGTAGTGGCCACTGCATGCGCTAGAGTATTCAATGCAAACGGAGAAATGAAGTCATCGGAATCGATAAACCACAGCCACTCTCCTTTTGCGATTTGCATTCCTGTATTTCTTGCAGCTGACAGTCCACCATTCGGTCTCTTAATTATACTTACTTGAGCATCAGGATAATCAGAGGAAATTTCCCTTACTAAATCAATACTTTTATCCGGCGAAGAATCGTCAACTACAATTATTTCATAATGAGCGTAATCGAAGGATTGATTGAGGCAAGAAAGCATGCACCGTTGAATGTAATTTTCAACGTTATAAACCGGTAGGATTAAGGAAAATAAAATCTTGTTCATCCAATTATCGATTTATATAATCTATAAAATCGTTTGCGTCCCATCACGACTCCCAAAAGTTCCTTTGCTTTTTGACGTAGTCGCAATCGCCATGGCAACCAAGAACTGGAAAGATAATGAACCGTAAAAGAATTGTCAGTGGGCGTGACCACACGCGAGGCTTGATCAATAGGGCAAAAAAACTCACTTGGATAAATTCTAAGATAGCCGAAATCATAAGCTTTATCCTCAAGTTGAGATAAATTCTCTTTATGTAGTAACAAATCAGTGATTATTTTTGAGTTTGCCTCGATGTTATCCAAAGGGGAGAAGCGAAGGTTTTTGTACATTTCTTGAATCTCACCAATGAATGGGGAATTCTTTTCGGCTCCAATTATTCCTGTACCGAGCCTGTTGTGGCACTCCATGCCCATGAAAGATTTATTGGCCAGCAATTCATCCATAGGTCGAATCACTTCTACATCGGTGTCGAGGTAGATACCACCATATTCAAACAAAACCTTAATACGAGCCAAATCAGCAACAAATGCCCATTTTCTCGCATCATAAGCTTCTTTTGCGAACGGAAACTTGGAAAAAGGGAAAGTTGCCTCTGTCCATGCCATAATCTTGTATCCAGGTAAAATTCTATGCCAAGATTCAAGACATTTCCTTTCTCGCCGAGGCATTGGGTTATGGCCGAACCAACAGTAATGAATGATTTTAGGAATCATCTGCTTTTCCTTTCATGCATTAAAGAGAATAGAGACAGCCATTCATTGCCAATCCTGTCAATTGAGAAACGATCCGTTGATTGAATGGCCACGCTCTTTATCTTGGGTATAAGAGTTTCATTTTGCATCAAATGCAAAATTGTTTTAGAGAATTTCGATATATCACCATCTGGCACAATGAACCCATTTTCACCGTCAGTGATAATATCTCGAAGTGCGGCATAGGAATCCATTGCAACAGGAATGCAACCAAATTTTTGCGCTTCCACCAAAACCAGGCCCCAGCCTTCTGCCTTACCTGCGGTATAGAGGAAAAGTGACGCTCTCTCGTAAAATTCCCGGGGATCCTGATGGCCATGAAATATCACCCTCTTTAATCCCAACTTTTGCGCTAAGTTCTTTAAATAAATTTCATGAGGTCCGCTGCCGACGATATCCAAACACCATTGGTTATTCTTCTGTTCCACTTCTTTCCAGGCTTCCAGCATAAGATCTATTCTCTTCTGGCTGTTTTCTAGACGGCCGACGAAAAGAGCTCTACGCTCTTTTTCTATTTGATCCGAGCCCTTAGAAGTAAATGTGACTGGATTATTGATAGCCCCAACATTTGATGGCAAAAGAGGGTCGATTAAACTTGCCAACTCTTCTCGATATCGATGTGATAACAAGATGAATCCATCAACTTGAGACAGTATCTTTCTGTAACAACGAGACAACCTTTTTCTAAGATGGCGCAATCCCATGCTCTCTATACGTGGAACTGATAAGCCATAACGCAATACCTTTTTCCAAAAATCAGCAATATTAAGCCCCGTTATCTTATTTTTGAAATAATCATCACCAATATAATTGGGAGCAAAATGGAGGACTGAAAGATTTATTAATTTAGATTTATTTTCGTCTTCCAAGGGCAATGAAAGGCCCACATTGCCCTCTTGATTAATAATAACATCTATATCGTATTTCTGGATAAACTCATTAAACCATACAACATTATCTTGATGATCAAATTGTTCTTTATTGGGAAGATATAATTGCTTTCCTCCTTTTGCCTCCTTCCGATCCGTGAAGGACACATAAAATGTTTTTATTCCTTGTTTATCGAACCAGTCAGCTAAAACTTCCGTAACTCGCTCCAGACCCCCATAAAGAGGGTGTACCCCTCCATTTGTCACAAATACAATAGAACGAGGCTTCCATTTCAATCTTTTCTTATTAATGGTGCCTGTTAAATAGCCTTTGGAGCATAATCGCAATCGATTGATTTGTTCATCCACGTAATTCCAGTCTATTGGGGATTCAAGGATATGTTCAATAGATTGTTCTGAGGTGTAAAGTCGATTGTCTAAACCGACAAGTTTTAACAGATCCCTAATACGCGTGTTCATTGCCGAGCTCTTTCCGTAAAGTGGAAATACGACCATTGGTTTATGAAAGATCAGGGAGAATACGAGCCCATGAAATGAATTCGTTATAACTAGTTTGCTGCTATAAAGAGCCGAAAGCCACCCTTCAATTGTCATGTCTTCATTTAGTGGATAGCCTAAGGTGTTATGTTCATGCGTGGCAAAGGATCGTAGATGAAGTGAGTGTCGATTCAAAAACTCTTGAACTTCCTCTTGATTAATCTGGGTTGGCCAATGTAAGAAATAGGCAAAAGCATACTGTGATTCATCTATAGGCCGTAGATTCAAATGCGTAACGTATTCTTCACTTTCCCATAATAAGGTGGGGTCACACACAATAACAACATCCTGTCGACCCACACTTTCACATATTCCGGCACCTGAATTCTCTCTTACGCTAAGGTGATCTATAGATTCTAATAATGAATTTAAATTACGATTGTCCTCCCAGATTTGACGCCCAAAACTTGCAGCATAAGATATGCGGTTTGTGTTTAGAGAGGTGAATTGTAAAAAATATGGACGCAAATCGACCTTTCGGGGACTCCAAATTTGATCACTCCCGGCAATGACAGTGTCGTATTTATAAAATAAGGTCCATAATTCTTTGTAGTCAAGGGCCTTGTGTGAGGAGAAGGATAAAGACTCTTTTCTAAAGTCATCGAACTTCCTTTGATCAAACTCAGCTTCTGTGGATTTCTTCACTAAACCCCTTCTGTATTTAAAATATTGAAGGACATGTATCGGGGATAGCTTAGAGATCTTAAATCTCCTCCAGCAATTTGAAATCGGAGTTTCATTAAACCGAATAATCTCAGATACGTGACCCAAGGAGCGGAGGTAATGCTGCAGGGCAAAGCACTGCAGCAGTTGGCCGTAGTTGTCCTGGGATGACCAAAATGTGACTATACCTATCTTCATTTACAAAAACGGAATAATCGGTTTTTAAAGCGTGCGGCTTTCAAATAAAGTTTTTGAGAGAGTGGTTGATCGGCGTATCGTTTTAAAGCTCTCATCAACGAACCCTTCGTTTCGAAACAATCGAGGAAGTCATTGCGCAAGGGAGAGGGCGCTGGAGGCGTAGTGATCGCCTTGTTGTATCTGGAAGCCTCATCAAGTGTGAGATCTTTATCGCATGGGAGCATACTTGTGAATATCTCTCCTTTAGGAGTTCGGACGATTACCACCGTGGTGCCGAGGTCGTTATCGATTTCAGGTGCCACTTGGGTGATTCCCCAAAAGTCACCCAGGGTGATGTCGGCTTGTGATCCATCAGGATATTAAAGGGGCAATGGAAACATCCTTCTCTCACTGTTAAATCATTCACAAAGGCTCTCATATACAGGTTGTCATCGTGAACTTGCGAAAACGTTTTGCCATCCTTGAAGGTGATGGTAAAACTATATCCTTTCCATCCTGTGCGTTTGTCTCGGAAGGAAATGGAGAAAATGTTGTTGACATCTTTTTTGATCTTAGAGCACAATTCCATAAGGTACTTTTGCCAATATTTATGGTCGGGAGCTCCATGACAGACAACTTCTACCACCAGTAAATTGTCATTGTCGCCAATCCTTTTCTTAATCGCGGCGGCTTGACAAGGAGTGCCACTGAATAATACCCTACGGCCACACTTAAGATCCTTTTCGATTGAGGCTACTGTGGATCCTAGTTGGCTAAAAGCATATTTACTCCCATAAAGCCTTGGCAAATCACCTAACGCTTCCACACGATGATAAGCAATGTTCCACTCTTGATCGAATCCTACGCCATACACCACTCCATCTTCCTTAATGACTTTAGCCGCCAGCAGAGAAAAAATCCCTCCGGCCGAACTTGCCTCTCTCACTGTTGGGTTGGGATTATGTGAAGCAAAAATCCTCATAGGAGCATGTTTACCTAACCAATCAACAATCAATCCTTTTTATTATTTGATCGTAGTAGCTTTGAGGGAGAGTGTCTTCTTCTGGCAAATAGCCGTTGGCCTCGTTCACAGCCTTATAGGGGACTGGCACCTTTGAAGTTGCCCCCATTTTCATCCAACAATACTCAACATCAACATGACCGATGTCGATAGCCCAATATCCAATTTTGGCAAGGTCATAAGCTAGCACTGTTGCTGTCATTCCCAATGCGATAAGAATTAGGTGGTCCTTGGGGGTGAATTCCTTTACAGTTGCCAAGATTTTGTCGTATTGGTCAAATGCGTTCTTTGCGGGACACAAGATTCGTTCAATCGATGCTGCATTGTCGAATAAATCATTGCCAACACCTAGTCGGCTTTTCTCTCCTTCAACTATAGTGATGTTTATCCCCCCCCAAATAACTCTCAGATTATCAACGTATTGTGAAATGTGATTCTTGTTTCGCTTGGTCAGATAAAATCGTGTGAAGGTAGAGTCAAGATATTCTTTTTCTAAGGGGATAATGCATTTCAGAAATTTCCGCTGATCGACATAAAGTCCTCTCCACGAGTTTGCCGAATAAGCATTTCGATCCTTGACCGTAACCAATGTGCGAGGGAGGCCCACCATATGCCCCGGAATTGATTTATTCAACACCTCTTTCATTCGGTCTGCCAATTTACTGTCTTTATTCTGAAAGCCACAATTTCTTCCTAAGATGATATTGAACTCACCATCTCCATAACGACTTACTGAAAGCTTTTCAGAAGCTATCTTCTTAACCGTTTCGTCCGCTGTTAAAATGTACAGTTTCTTAATGGGGGATGGAAAAGCATATATTATTCTGTGATATAGCTGAAATAACGGCAGGTAAAATGGTCGCAAATAACGTTTCATATTCAATTGGAAAGACGAATTGGAATGTATCTTAGACAAAGTGCTGAGAGCTTTTGACGACAAACTTCTTTCTCATAGGAAGTAAGCGTTATCCAGTAAGCGATGACGCTAGTGGAAATAAAGGAGAGGCTAACCACAACGAGTAATCGGAACCAGGATTCGGGTATGAAGAAGGATATAAACAATGGGACAATAAACGCCAAAGCCATTGTGGCTATACATGGGAGGTATACATTTTTAATCGTGTTCATCCATGGGAAATCGCAGTTTTGGCGAAGGATGCTTAACCGCAAAAAGTTGAGCAGATAATAGATGGTCATAAAAACGACATAATAAAGCCAAACAGGACCGCCACACCAATATATTATCCAGGTTATGGGGAAGACCAACGACCCATAGATACTTACAGCTATGGAATATTTTTTCACTTTTCCTGTTGCTAAAATTAAAGTCAGATAAGGTTGCCCTAGGGAAATGGCCAAATTCACAAACAAGGAAAGTCGGATAAATAAAGCAGCCATCGGGGGCACTTCTACCAGCCAAATTTTTAAGACCATAGGCGCTTCGATCGTGAGCGGTACCATAAACAAAAGTACAAGAATCCAGGTAAACCGGGCAGCACGATTGACCAAGGTGAAGCACTTTTGATTTTCTCCCGCAGCGTAAGTCTTGGTGATTTGTGGGGTAAAGGACATTGTGAAGTTGTTGACAAACGCTTGAGCGCTGCCTGTTACCATGTTGGCAATTCCTAATGTAGCGTTATATATAACCCCAAAGAAGTGGTTGATCAACATGCTTGCGCCTTGATTGGTAAGAACCCAGGTGGTATTGCTGAAAAGAGTCCACCCCGAGAAGCTCGCCATCTCTTTTAGAAGGCGCCAATTCCATTTGGAGGAGTATCGAGCTTCCGGGAATTTAATTCGGCTATAAAGAATATTAAACAAGGCCATTGTGATGCTCACAGCAATCAACAAGGTAGCATAGAAAATTAGCCTGTCGCCTCCATAACCAATCACCAAGAAACAGATGCCCAATTTCAGGCATACCTCTAGGATGCCTAAATAAGCATAAACCGACATTTTCTCATGGGCTATAATACATGCTTGGGAGGGTGAAGCCAAGAGACTCAACATCGTTGAAATTATCGAGCATTGGAGCACCCATTGTGCGGCTTGCAAACGGCCTGGAGGCAAATTGGCCGCGCTGTTAAGGAACCATATTCCACCGATTTCCAGTACAATCACCATCAACACCGCAATAAACGCCATCGCGTTAACTGATGTGGTGAAGACCGTAATCTGTCTCGTCAAGTTGTTTTCACCTAATGCATAGGTGATATAACGCGAGCATGCCGACGACATAGACCCACTTAGAATTGTGGAGAAGGCCACAACGCTCCCCACGACATTAAAGATGCCGTAATTGTCAATGCCCAACGCTTCGAGCAATACGCGGCTGGTATACACATTTATACACAATGTGATAAATGTGCGGATATACAGTGCAATTGTGTTTTTGGCTATGCGACGGTTATCGGGTGTCATAGGGAATTATTGGAGGAGGGAGAAGGCGCGGGCTGCGGGGGTGAGGGCGCAGAAACCACGGTGTTGCCAGGGGGTTGGTGAGGCGCAGGTAGGGTCACCGGCGCAGAGATCGCATTCGGGCCGGATGGGGCAGCCCGAGGTGGGATTCACGAAGATAGTCATGAGTTGGAGGTAGCTCCAGAGCATCATGATTTCTTGGCTAGGCTGACCGTTGACCATAGGATAGTGACAAATAAGAGCGTCATTAGTGATCATTGGGGCGCCAAGGTATTCCATAATCGTGCGGAGGTCATCATTGGTGACGGTGCCGTTTGAGAAGGGGGCTAGGAGGGGGATGATGCCGTCGGCCAATTTGGTGCGATTCAACACCTCCTCTATATATTGGGTTGTAACGCCTGGGAGGGCGTTCAATGCTTGCAAGAAACGGTCGACTGCCAGTTGGCACAGCTCAATTGGAGTGTACAATTTTTCCACTCCAGCGGCGTTGCGCAGCGTCACCTTATCGTTGGTGATATGGTCCTCCACGAAGGTTGAAATCTCAACTTCCGGAGTCCGGTTGGCGTCATTAAGCAAATCTATAAACCGCTTGCCAGGGGAAAGAGAGAACAGAGCAAGATAGCAACAAGCGACCAATATAGGTAAGTTGTTGGCTGTCTTTGGGTAATATTGGTCGGCAATTAACTGCACAATTCCATAAGGATATGCAGGCGCTGTACCCTTAGCTTCGGGATCGGCCATTTGCTGACACATATATGCCATGCCCTCCTTTATTGCAAAGGCTCCCAACTCCACGGCTCCTCGCTTAAAAACCTTTGCTCCGGTGGCTGTTAGATCGTAACCTTCAATCTCATATACAGGACGATTTTCCCCAGTCTTAATTGGGGTGACCGACTGGATGTATTCACACGAAGCACCTGCCCCATGAGTGCCCATTCCTGATTCCCGCGAACTGAACATCCGCTTTATCTGGTCGGACCAGTCAAAGTCCTTAAAAGTAATGTCCTTACCCGCTTTAGCCAATGGCTGAACGTAAGCTCCAATTTCCGCATAGGAGGCGTAATCAACCATGCCGCTCCATAGTCCCCAAGGTGTTGTTAGATTTTGGAGAAAGTGGACATATTCGTGGACTATCAAGCCTCGAGCAGAATCTGAAAGAGTATCGAACTCCATGTTCCACTTGAACCGAAGGTTGATGTGGAAGAATGAAGTGTGATACCATCCTTGAACTACCGAGTTGTATATCATCGGATTATAAGCCATGGCTGTTTATGCTGGAACTGATTCTTGATTGAAGAAGGTGGCGAGGGAGGGGGGG
>JAJPXC010000141.1 GCA_021205635.1 Bacteroidales bacterium
CCCCAAGGACGGGGACCCCAACCACAGCCCCATCCCCAGGATGGGCCCCAACCGTAACCCCAGCTCCATGAGAGTGCGGGGAACACGCCAACACCCCAGCCGTAGCTCCAGCCCCAGCCGGGAGTCCAGGTGAGCGACCAGGACGGTCCCCACCAGCCGTCCCAGTAGGTGCGGCAGCTCCAGAAGTTGTCCCAGTATCCTACGTAGGAGGGGACGACGTAGAGGTTGATGTTGGTCACCGAGGTTTCGGCCTGATCCTCGAGGGCTGTGTAATAGTAGTCCTGAAGGTCGGCGTCGTTGGAGCCCTGGACGATGTCGGGGTTGTAGAAGCGCTCGATGCGGTTGGTGTAGGTGAAGTCGTTGGAGGCGTCGTCGAGCGATGCGATGGAGTCGGTGTACTCATCCGTGTCGGTATAACGGCGGTTGTACTCGTCCACGTCGCGATCTTCGGCGTAGGTGGAGTTTCTCATAGTCGAGGTGGCAGTGGTAGCCACAGCCGACTGGGGGGTGTATTGGGTCGTGGTCGACGTGGTGGTCGACTTAGCGGTAGTCTTGGTCTCCTTCTTAGGCTTGGAGGAGAAGTAGATATCGTCGTCAAGAGTCGAGGCATAAGCTGAAGTCACGCCCGAAGCGACTGTTGCCAGAGCGATAGCTGTTGCGATGTGCTTAAATTCGATCATCATGGCTTGTAAATAGTAGTGGGTGGAAACCCGGTTATAATTTTATCATTTAGACGAGTTTAGGGGCCAAAGGTTTAATTTTGGAAGTAAACTCGTACAAATATAGACATTTTCCCCAATATGGCGTGTGAAATTTGTCTAAAAGTTGATGAATTAGCCAAGAAATTTGACGAACTGGCTATAAAATGTGGCGAGTGCTTTTCATAATGCCAGAGCCATGCGCTGGGATCGGTCAAAAGGGGTGGTGGAGGGACGGTCGGAGAGGTCGCTTAGACGGGATGAATCCTGGCGCACGTAGTGGGCTATCATGGCGTAGAGCATGGCGTTCATGGGGGAGAGGTTGCCGGTGCCTTCGCCAAGGACGATGTCGTCCATCAATGCCCAGGCGATGGCTTTGCGTTGCTGGGGGGCGAGGCTTTTGAGGGTGTTGATCACGCGCTCGGAGAGGATAATGGGCTTTTCCATGATTGAAGGTGTTTATGACATACTTTTTTGATTACGTCACAAAGGTAACGCCTAGAGTGTGCCAAAATCGAGCACATCTGCCTTAAAAAGCCTTAGCGCCGCCTGTGTCACTGGTGGACGCGGGCGGCGCTGATTATATAGAGTTATTTAATGCCTTGGGGGAATTCTTTCCTCCTTTACGCCTTTATTCTATTAAAGGGTGAAAGGATTAAAGGATGAAAGGGAATAATGGGTTATTCGCCGTCGCCGGGGCCAACGGGACGCATGTCGTAGCTACCCATTGCGATTGAGAATCCCCAGTAGATGAATGCCAGAGCGGTAAGGAATGATACCATGTACATGTCCTGGGTCCAGCCAGCCTCAAGGAAGAAGAAGCCGATCAAGATCAAGAGGATGCCATTGATAAGATAGAGCCACCAGTAGCGGCGTTCGCGTGAGCTTACTGAACCAACGAGGGCCTCAAATCCCCAGAACAGGAAGATGAACGCGAGGAAATAAGGGAATACGATTTCGGAGAGGATGACACTGCGTACAAGCAAGAAACCGATGAACATGTCGATCACGCCTCCGGCGAGCCACCAGCCCCAACCGCGCGGACGGTTGGCACCGGCCGATACGCACAGCTGCACGATGCCACCGAGGATCAGCAGCCAGCCAAAGATCTGGGATGCGATTGCGTATCCGGCTGCAGGCCAGAACCAGTAAGCGAATCCCCCGATCACCATAAGGATACCTACGATGAGGACTAGCCACCA
Organism: Bacteroidales bacterium; assembly: GCA_021205635.1. Lineage (GTDB taxonomy): Bacteria > Bacteroidota > Bacteroidia > Bacteroidales > Muribaculaceae > JAJPXC01. Next base: position 1,901 of record JAJPXC010000141.1, read on the forward strand.
GTATTTCGACTGTCCCCAGTAATTCATTTGTAAGGCTTTCATAACGGTAAGTATAAATTAGTTAAACTTCTTTCGCGTTTTATCTAATAACAAACAATTAAGTTAAATTGTTGCCAAAAAATTGATTGCCCGAATATTTGCATATTCGGGCAATCAAAAAATGGGGAGAAGTATTCCCAGCGGGGCACTAGACCGTCAGGATTGCGATCGACTTGCTCCTTTTGGATGGATTTTTAGAAGTTGTAGAGGATGAGCGTCTGGCGCGGGCCGAATGTCATCTCGGCGGGGACGGTGAATGTCTGGCCCGTGATAAGGTCGGTCCACTGCGAGCCTACGGGAAGCACCTCGAGCGTGCGGTCCATCTCGGTGGTCACCTCCGAATCGTTGCCGTTCATCAGTACCATCACCTCCTTGTCGCCCAGCTTGCGCATATAGGCGTAGATGCCGTTTTGTGGCATGAAGTGTTTCAATGAGCCTTTGGCAATCACCTCATTAGCTGCGCCTTTGCGCCACTTGAGGATGTTGGACATGAAGTCGAACGCCTCGTTCTGTTTGTCGCTGCGGCCCTCGCGGGTGAACACGTTGCCGGTATCGCCGGGGAAGCCTCCGGGCATGTCAAGGCGGATGTAGCCGTCGCTCACTTTCTTGGTTCCGTTCATCAGCAACTCGGTGCCGTAGTACACCTGGGGGATGCCGCGTGATGTGAGCAGGAACGTCATGGCTTGTTTCCACCAGCCAAGGTCCTCAGGCTCATCAAGCAGCAAGCGGTCGGTGTCGTGGTTGTCGAGGAACACGAGGATTTTCTGGGGGTCGGGGAAGAGATAGTCGAGAGCCAGGTGGTCATACACTTTGTTCAAACCTCCCCAGGGATCGGTTTGCGCGCTCCAGTACTTGTTGCCACCGGCGGCAAACCAGAAGTCCATCACCGTCGGAAGAGCCGAGTCGTCGGGGTTGACTTTCGAGCCGCTCTGCCAGAAAGCCTCCGAGCCTTCGTTGTCGTACCAGCATTCGCCCACGATATTGTATCCCGGATACTCCTTCTGTACGGTCTTGATCCAGCGTGCCATCGGCTCCATATAAGCGTAAGGGTGCGTGTCCATGCGTATGCCGTCGATTTTTGAGTCCTCGATCCAGAAGATGGAGTTCTGGATCAGGTAGTCCATCAGATGCTTGTTGTTCTGGTTAAGGTCGGGCATCGACTCTACGAACCATCCCTTTACGGTGCGGTCCTTGTCGTAATCCGAGGCATAGGGGTCGTAGACTGTGGACAGGCGATAGCTCGTCTGCACATATCCGTCGGGGAAGTTGAACCAGTCGCTGGACGGGCGGTCGATGAACCACGGATGCGAGCTGCCGCAGTGGTTGAAGATCATGTCCATCACCACCTTGATCCCGCGGTCGTGGCATGCCTTTACAAACTCTTCCCACTCCTTGTTGGAGCCAAAGCGGGGGTCGATGTTGTAGTAATCGGTGGTTGCGTAGCCATGATAAGCCCCGTGGGGCATGTCGTTGGTGAGCACGGGGTTAACCCACACCGCGGTCACGCCCAGCGAGTCGATGTAGTCGAGATGGTCGAGCATGCCCTTGATGTCGCCGCCGTGGCGGGCGTTGGGATCGTTGCGGTCGACGGTGTATGGCTCTTTCAGTTCCTTTTGGCCGCTATTGTTCGACTGGTCACCGTCGGCGAAACGGTCGGGCATTATCAGGTAAAGAACGTCGGAGGCGTCGAAGGGCTTGATCGCGTCGTTGCCTTGGCGAGCCTTGAGAGAGTAGGGGACTGTGGTCACCTTCTTGCCGTTGGCAAATTTCAGGTCAACGGTGCCTGGCTGTGCCTCGTCACCCACAACAAGGTATATCCACATGTAATTGGGGGAATCCAATCGGGCCACGTCGGCGATCTCAACCCCGGGGTAGTCGAGTGACAGCTGGGCGTCACGGATATCAGGCCCCATTACCATCAGTTGCAGGGTGTCGTTGGCCATGCCGGTCCACCAGTAAGGGGGATCGATACGGTCGATTTTGGGTTTGGCGGTCTTCGCGGCCATGGCGCTAAAAGCCACGGCCGAGGCAAGAGCAAGTGAAATGAAGTGTTTCATCATGGGTTATTTTTTAATGATACGGATATAGTCGATAAGAGCTGTGTTGACATCGGCGTTCATGTTCTCGTCCCAGGGATTGTAGACAATCTCGATGGTGTTGTCGCCGGCTACAAGATGGGCGCGCAACATGTTGGAATACCCTGTGGAGAGCCATTCGCCCAGACCTCTTTGGGGCATCACGAGCGAGCCCGTGTAAGCGTCGTTGACCATCAGCGAGCGGATGCAACACTTGTTCTCGGTGTTGATCGGGCCGTTGCCGTTGGCGTAACGCGCATCGATGAAGTAGTCACCTTCTTGTGGCACGTTAATAGTGAAGCGAAGCGGCTTGAGTGTTAATTCCACAAATCGGGAAGCCTTGGCGGGGTCAACAATGTATTTTGTGCCGCCGCGCGCGAAATCCTCGGCTTGCACCATTATCAGCGACCCATCGGGGATATATTCGTAGGGACGGCAGGTGAATCCCTCGATATCGCCCTCGATGGGTACAAGGTCGACCATAGTGAAACACTTGGCACCTTCAAGCGTATATTTTCCCTCCGAGATGTCGCCCTCGGCCACGGAATTGAGGAACACTTGGTAGCTCAAACCGTCGCGGTAGTTGGAGATGGTGGCTTGGTTGTCGTTCGACCATTCAACCAGCGGCGTAGATGGCATCCAGCGCTGGGCGCCGAGATTCATCGTCGAGCGTTCCACCTTATTGTCGGCCATGGTCACTACAATCTTGTGTTCGCCTTGGAGGTCGGCGGGAATCAAGTAAGCGTCAGTTGACGAGGATAGCTCTACAGGCTTGCTGTCGATGGTCATGGCGGCGATTTTGGTGCCGGTGCCCTTGACGGTAACGTTCAGCACGGCGTCTCGATATTTAAATCCCTCTATCACCTTGTCGCCGGTGAGCCATGTGGGAACCACGGGATTCAACTCAATACCCTTGGTGGTGAAGGTCATGCCAGCAAATACTCGAAAAACCATAGCCACGTTGCCCGCGCAACTCCACAATTGGCTGTCGGAGTTGACAGCCGTGCCGCGGTAATCGCCGTTGGATGCTACATAAAGCTCCTTGTTGGTGCTGAATAGAGCGGCCGCGCGGTAGATGGCGGCGATGCCGGCGTCGAGAGCCGTCATGTTGCTCGTCTTGGCGCAAGCGAGGTTCCAATAAGCTTGCACGAAGGGCCATACGGCGTCGTTGTGATAGGGCTTGATGTCGGGAAGCTGGGGATAAACTGAGGGGGTGCCGAAAGCCACAACCGGGGTCTTCTCCACCAACGATTTGGCCATATCGGGGGTAGCCACGTCGAAGATTACGCTCAACGCTTGTCCCAGATTGTCGTTGCCTTGCGATTGGATGGCGTAGGCGCCACCGTAGAGGTATTCGCTGTAGTAGCCGCGTTGCGGCATCCATAGGCGCGTATTGATCGATTGGCGCAACTCATCGCTCATCGCTACGATGTTGTCAATTTCGGGCGACAGTTGCTCGCCTGAGCCTTGCGCACGCATCTCTTGAGCCATCAAGCCAAGGATCTTGCAAGCTTGGCAGAAGACGACGTTGGTACCCAAGCACATCGACTCGTATATATCCTTGGGTTGCATCCAGCGTGGATAGGTCTGCTCGCGCCAGTCGAGGTAGCTCTGTTCGCCGTGCATCATCTTGTAATAGGGGTCGTATACCACCTTCATGTCGGCCTCGAGGGTGTTGGCGATGATCTGGGCGGCCTCGGCCAGCCATGCGCGGTCGCCGGTGGTGAGGTAGATCTCCCAAGCGGCCAACGACCACACGATGCGGTCGCTCGACACGGGCCAAGCGCCTCCCGTGCCTGTATCCTGCACTATATGGCCGTTTTTCACCTTGGCGCGCAGCGAGTTCATCGACCGTTGCGGATCGAGGTAGGCAAGCGATAGATAGATGGCATAGGAGACGTCGCGGGTCCATACGCCGTCCCATTCCTTGCCCGCGCGGAAGCACTCGTCGGGACGGATGTTGCTCACGATATCGGCGATACCCATATTGTACACCGCCATCGGCAGCATCTGTTTGGATGTGAATGTGGGGTAATTGGGGTTGATGGAATCAACACGCCAGCCAGTGGGATCCTTAGGTCGCTCGGTAGTGGGGTTAACCGTGAGCGTGACCTCAAAGATGGAGTCCCCGCGGTCCACTAACTTGCGGTCGTCCTTGCCGTACAGGTTTTCAAAGTCCCAGCTCAGAGGCTCGACAGAGCCTGCTACCCACACGCCCTTGAAGTCGTCGGCATAGATGGTGTCGGAGGTAGGGGTGACGTAGTAGCCCTGTTGCTTGAACGAGCGAAGCACGGGCCGCATGTCCAGGCGCAGGGTCCATTCAGTGTCGTTGGGCAATTCCTCCCCATTGGCTTGCGGGGAGACCTCGCCAACGGTGTCGCCGAACACCCACACCTTGTCCTTTTCGCCCGCAAGGCCGATGACGGTGTTGTGGCTACGGCCAGGAAGCAACTCGTTGTCGCGGCTGTTCAACGAGAATCGGAATTGCACCTTGGACGACGCCCCAGAAAGCTCGAGCGAGCGATAATTAGTGGTGATCTCGGTTGGACTGACGGCCACTGCCTTGAATTCACCTTGTACTACTGAATCCTCGTATACCGAGTATTCATCGCACTGGTAGATCAGTCCCTTGTTCACATTGTCGCTTTGGCAGGAGCTCAGGGCAATCATGCCCCCACACGCGGAAATTGCTAAAGCTATCTTCTTCATGGTTATAAGTTTTCTTTAATCCTTTAACTAGAAACTAGAAACTAGAAACTAGAAACTAGAAACTAAAAACTAGAAACTAGAAACTTCACTTGAATTTCTTTTTGATCGCTGTGGGTATTCCCTCATTATTGACTAGAATGGAGATCGTTTTTGCCAGGAAATATGGCTCGGAAACGTAGAAATAGCCGTTGTAAAGTTGATTGGTGTCCCATGAGTTTTTCACCTTATAATAAGGGTTGCCCTCTTGGTCGACGGCCTTGCCGATGATCACCATGCCGTGGTCATCGGTGGTCTCTTGACGGTCGAACATCTCTTGACGCGACTCTTGTGTCACCACAATCTCCTCAACCGGGCCCTTGATGTCGTACATCTCCTCTTGGCGGTCTTTATCCGATAGTTGCACCCAGCGCGACAGCTCGGTGCCTTCAAGGTCCTCTTGCTTTTTCTCCTTTGGCATCACTGCGTAACCCTTACGCCACTTGAATCCCGGCTCGCTCACGTCGGCTGCCCAAACAATTGAATGTCCTTGGTCGAGCGAATAATCCACGATCTCCTTCAACTCGTTGAGAGGCACGTTCTGGTAACCTGCCCACAGCCAGTTGTCGGCTACCTCCAAGGGGAATGGGGTGTAAAATGGATGGTGGGAGAAAGAGGTGACGGGGGTGTAATCTTCCACATTCAAGCCAAGGGATTCGGCATAGCTTTGCGGGGTGTAGGAACGACCGTTGACGGTAAACGTTTGGGGCACTTCCCCGAGATATGCGTCCAGAATGGCCTCAAAACCTTTGCGCCAAGCTGTGGACAATCGTTTGTTGGGATTCTTCACCACGCCCTTGAGGTAAGCCTCGAGCACGGCTTGTAGCTCGCCATGCTGGTGCTTGTCCTCGCCGTAGCCAAGTCCACTGTAAGCCTCCTCGGGAACGGCTCCCACTTTGGCCCACACATAAGGTACATCCAAGATGCTGCCACCGGGGGAGAAGTTGCACACGCCTCCCAAGCGCACGTAACGGTCGGCCTTGTCCAGGTAGCATTGCCTTACGACAAACATCTCCGACAGGTCGATAGTATCGCCCTTGGCGTGGAGAATCTCGTCCTCGAAGAACGAGTTGCCGGCGAAGCACCAGCACGTTCCCGACTTGTTTTGGTCCTTTACCGGGGTGGTCTCGAGCACGAGTGTGTCGGTGAATTTGAAACCGGTGCTGTCGGGCACCACCACTTTGTCGTCGCTCTTGGCCGCGGTTACCGCCAAAGCGCTCAATAAAAAGATAATGATTGGTTTATTCATGGGTATATACAGTTTTCAGTTTTCAGTTTTCAGTTTTCAGTGCTCAGTTTTCAGTTTTCAGTTTCTGATGCTGACGCTTATTCCTATAAAATCCAAAGTATAAGCTCTTACACTTAATCACTAACACCTAATCACTAACACCTAAGGTTCCACGTCTTCGTCCCATTCGTATCCATCTTCGTCCCAATCCTCCTCGATGATATCTTCCTCCTCATCGATAGGCTCAGGCTCGAAGATAAACTCGTCCTCCTCCTTCACGCGATGGCGCACGTCCAAGGGTCGGTGGGTGATCGTTTGGTCGATATTTTGGTTGGCAGGGTCGTTTATCGCCTTCCACAGCATGTCCTTCAGGTGGTCGATCCCCTGGCCCGTTACGGCCGAGATGAACACGTGAGGCACGTCCTCGGGCAGATGTTTCTTGATCTCGTCAATCAACTCGTCGTCGAGCATGTCGCTCTTGGAGATAGCGAGAATACGAGGCTTGTCGATCAGCTGCGGGTTGAAACGCTCCAACTCGCCAAGCAGAATCTCGTACTCCTTCTTGATATCGTCGGCGTCGGAAGGCACCATGAACAGCAACACGGCGTTGCGCTCGATATGGCGCAAGAATCTCAACCCTAAGCCTTTACCCTCACTGGCTCCCTCAATGATGCCGGGAATGTCGGCCATCACAAACGAGCGATTGTCGCGATAAGGCACGATACCTAATTGCGGCTCCATCGTGGTGAAAGGATAGTCGGCGATTTTGGGTCGAGCTGCTGATACGGCTGAGAGCAACGTGGATTTACCCGCATTAGGGAACCCCACAAGACCTACATCAGCCAGCAATTTCAACTCGAGGATCACACTCTTTTCAATCGCGGGCTCGCCAGGCTGCGCATAGCGAGGAGTGCGGTTGGTCGCACTCTTGAAATGCCAGTTACCCAGACCTCCGCGACCACCCTTGAGCAGTTTTACCTCTTGGCCGTCGTCGGTGACCTCGGTAAGGTACTCACCGGTCTCGGCGTCGAATACTACGGTACCGCATGGGACCTCTACAACCACGTCGTCGCCATCCTTGCCGAATGAGCGGCCACCCGAACCCGATTGACCGTTCCCGGCGAATATGTGTCGACGATATTTCAACGGAAGCAATGTCCACATGTGGGAATTGCCCTTTAATATAATGTGACCACCGCGACCGCCATCGCCTCCATCGGGACCTCCCTTGGGCACGTATTTGGCGCGGTAGAAGTGGCGCGAGCCTGCGCCTCCCTTGCCCGATCGGCAAAGGATCTTCACATAGTCGATAAAATTGGAATCAGGCATGGCTTGTATAGTTTTCAGTTTTCAGTTTTCAGTTGTTAGTAGGGAGGTCGCGGTGATGTTTCATCAGCTCTTGGGCCTGGCGGAAGTCGGTGGGAGAGCCGATGTCGATCCAAGTGCCGCTGATGGGGTAGTAGGTTACCCGTTCGCCGTCGGCTATGGCTTGCTCAACAAGGTCGGTAGCGTCGTAACGTTCGTTCCGAGGTATCCGCTCCAGCACATCATTATTTATAATATATATCCCGGCGTTGGCGTAGTGGGAATACGTGGGTTTTTCCTCGATTGAACCCACCGCGCCCATATCGTCGACTCCCAGAATGGCGTACGGCACGGATACCACATAAGGTATCGCCGCGATGGTAATGGCAGCTTTGGTTTCCTTGTGGCGCTCCCACATCTCCTCGAGACGTATCGTGGTCAACAGGTCGGAGTTCATAATCAACGTGGCACCTTCTGGGTTTCGTTCCTCAACGAGTTGAGCCGCGCCGATGGTGCCCAGAGGCTCAGTTTCCTCAACGCATTTAACGTTCACGCCAGCCACAGGACGCGAGAAATGCTCTTTTATCTGGTCAGCAAGATAGCGGGTCGTGACGGTGATATCGTCGATACCCACCGCGGCCAGCAATTCCACATTATAGTCTATAATGGCCTTGCCGTCGATTTCGAGCAACGGCTTCGGGCGGGTCAAGGTCATGGGACGCAGGCGCTCTCCCTTGCCGCCAGCCATAAGGATGGCAGTCAATGGCAACAGCGCGCGGGTGTGGTTCAAGTCAACCAATCCCACAATCCTCTTGTCGGAATCCAAGCGGGGCAACAACCTTACACCCCGTCGCTGCGCCTCCTTCATCGTCTCGGCCGAAGGCTCTTTATGATCCAAGGCAAGGAATGATCGATGCATGGCCTCACTCACTAATGACTGTAGTGTCAATCCCGCGAGCAGGGCGCGACGCACGTCACCGTCGGTGAGAGTGCCGGTCATCTCCCCGCGTTGGTTCACGGCGAAGAGCGTCATCACCTGTCCCGACAAGCGGTTAAGCTGGTCGAGGGCCTCGATGAGGGTGCAATGGTCGTTGATTATATGTTTATCCATTATTATAGTTGAAACGTCGTAAGGGGGTTATTGGTTTAGGTGTCGACCGATCGCCTCGGCAATCTCCCAATCGAGGGGCGTGTCCAGGTCAACGCTGCGTTGCGCGTCCATCTCAACAGGCACGCGCCGGCGGAATTTTCCCATTTCCCTCTCGCGTAGCGACTGTGGGTTGATCACATAAACCGCACCGTTGATTTCCCAAGCATGGGGAGCGTCCTGTCGCCGGGTAAGTAGTCCGTCGCCCTTGGAAATAGTGATAAAGCCATCGGCATCAGTCTCATAGCAATTGTAATAAGGATTACAAGAGGCCTCTTTGACAGTCACCGCCATGTCGATATCGGGGGAGTAAGCGGCCAGAGTGCGCTCCACATCCTCCACTGTGCGCAGGGGAGATGTGGGTTGGAGAAGCAATACGCGGTCGTATTGTAATCCTTGACGGTGGGCCCAATCCATCACGTCGAGGATGGCGTCACGCGACGACGCGTGGTCGGTGGCCAGTTCTGCCGGGCGCATATACGGCACCTTTAAGCCAGTCTGACGGGCAACCTTGGCTATCTCCTCGTCGTCGGTCGACAAGATCACATGGCTGTCGTCGGCCACCGCCCGACCCACATTGATCGCATAGTGGAGTAGGGGAGTGCCGAGGAAGGGCTTGATATTTTTCCGGGGTATCCCTTTGCTTCCTCCTCGCGCGGGAATCACTACCAATATATTACCTCTTTTCATAATCCACAAATGTTTTATGGCGCAACGGCTCCAACGGATATGTGGCAACAGCCTGCACCATGCGCCCCAAGGTATCAGCTTGCTCGTAAGGATTCTTAACGCTCTTTGCAAGGGCTTGGAACTCCTTGGACAAGCCATTCTCTATAGCCTGCGCTATCTCCTGGGCTGAATCGCCGCAATGGATCACCGACTCGGCTGCCGTGCGACCTCGTTGACGTATACCAATATCTATGGTGGGGATGCCAAATGAAGGTGCCTCGACAATACCGCTCGATGAGTTGCCCACAACGAGTTTAGCCCTCCCGAGGGCCTCCAGGTAACGTTTATGGCCAAGTGACTTCACCACCATGGCATTCTCATGGCTGTCGGCCCACTGGTGTATACGTTCTATAATCACGCGCCCGCGAGGGTCGTTGTTAGGGTAGGTGATGAGAATCTGATACTCGGGGAACTTGTCCAAAGCCTCTAACATAGCGTTTATACGGTCCTCCACAGGCGCCGGATCCATCGTAGCTGGATGCATCGTCACCAATATCATATTATAACGCTCGGCATTGCGGTCTACCTTCCCGCTCAATCCGCTCACTCCAATGGCGCCCGTATTGAGCACTCGATCCGGGGCCTCACCCATTTGGATCACCCGCTGACGATACTCCTCGGTTTCGGTCAAGTGGAGTGACGAAAGCTTTGTTATAGCATGTCGTATCTGGTCGTCGATCGCCCCCTGGGAAATCGCTCCCCCGGCGATATGGCAAATGGGGATTCGGAGCAGAGTAGCCGCTGAGGCCACGGCAAGCATCTCGTAACGGTCGCCTAGCAAAACCAGCATGTCGGGCCGAATCTCGTCCAGTGCCTCAGCCATGCCGCTCAGACACTGCGCCATCGCCTTGGCCGTGGCCACGTCGCTGTCGCCCTCGAAAGTCATCGGCACGCAACGTGGCTCGAAACCATCCTGACGTATTTCGTCTACCGTATGGCCGTACCCTTCGAGCAGGTGCATATTGGTTGCCACCACCGTCACCTCGCAATCCTCGCGCGACGACAATGCCCGCGCCAACGGGGACAACAATCCCCAATCGGCCCGCGTGCTTGTGGCTATGGCTATCTTCCGTCTAGAATCCATTCTCAAGAGTGCCTTTTAAATCCAATTTACAAATTTACACAATTTCCTTAACACTGTATCCAATCACCCTACAAAAAATTTGGCAGGTCATCGGTAAGGCGCGTCTGGCTAGTTGAAGGATGTTCTACGATTTGTCGAAAATTGGTCTATTTGGCAGAAATTTTGGTTAATGTAAGTTAAGTTAATGCAAAACACTTGCGCGGTATTGAAAAATATCATTAACTTTGCACGTGTGTTTTTCATAGTATTAATTAAGATAAAGGTTTAAAGGAAGCGGGCTGTCGTGAGACAGCCCGCTTTAATTATATTAGGCTCCATTATTCTTTGGCGTCAATCCACCAATATGTCAATCTTTTTGTATAAATTTGCCTCATATTTAGCATGAAAATGGTAACACTTAGTTCTTATCCCACTATGCCCGACGCCATGATCGTCCAAGGCATGCTCGAGGCTCACGGTATCAAAACCGTCCTGTCCGACCAGAACAATCCCTATGTCCCCGTTTTCGGTGGGGTTTACATTATGGTGAGCGACGACGATTACCAGCGCGCTCGTCAACTCCTGGATGAACACCAAGACGCCTAAAGCATCTCCCACATGATTGACGAAATATTACGACACAACCGCGAATTTGTGGCCAACAAAGGCTACGAGCGTTTCATCACCTCAAAATATCCCGACAAGAAGATCGCCATCGTCACATGCATGGACACCCGTTTGGTAGAATTACTCCCGGCGGCTCTGGGTATACGCAACGGCGACGTGAAGATGATTAAAAATGCCGGAGGAACGATTACCAATCCCTTCGACTCGACAGTGCGATCGCTGCTCGTAGCTGTGTATGAGCTGGGCGTAAACGAGATCATGATCATCGGTCACACCGGTTGCGGTGTCCAGGGGATGGACCCCGACGAGATGTTGCATCTTATGAAGGAGCGCGGCGTCGACGAGGAGCACATCCAATTGATGCGACACTGCGGCATCGACCTCGACACCTGGCTACGTGGTTTCACCGACACCTCGGTTGCCGTGCTCGAAACGGTCGACTTGGTAAAGAACCATCCCCTGATGCCTCACGATATCCGCGTCGCAGGTTACATCATGGATTCCGAAACCGGCGAACTACAAACCCTCTAACCTCTCGAGAACTGATGGGCAAACGTTACCACAACTTTATTTTCGACTTCGACGGCACGCTGATGGATACCTCGGCGGCGATTTTGGCCACGATCCGCGCCACAATCGACGCAATGGGTCTCCCGTCACGCACCGAGGTCCAATGTCGGTCGATTATCGGTATACGCACCGACGAGGCCGGACATCATCTTTATCCCGACGTCGAGATTGACGATGCCGATTTTGCCCGCGTGTTTCGGTCGATCTATCCCACGATGCAGGAGCGATTACCGGCTACACCTTTTGAAAACGTCATAGAATGCCTTGATAATATGCGACAGTCGGGGCACGCCTTGGCTATTGCCTCAAGCCGCCGCAGGGATTCTATATTCGGCTTCCTTAACGATTTGGGTATAGCCGATTGGTTCTCAATCGTGATAGGCGCTGAAGATGTTGTTAAAGGCAAGCCCAACCCCGATCCTGTATTGAAAATCCTCGATTCCAAGGGTTGGAACCCAGAAGACACGCTCGTGGTGGGTGACGCCGATGTCGACATCCTTATGGGCAACGTAGCGGGATGCGACACATGCGCTGTCACCTACGGTAACGGCTCGCTGTCATCCCTACAGGGGGCTCATCCTACATATATTATCGACCGTTTCCAAGCGATTAGCGACGTTTATTGACACATTTCGGGGGTTGATTGGCACAAGCTTGCGGCAAATGTTTTCACAGTGTAACTTTGCTGAAAAATCAGAAACACTTGAAAATATTAACCGCAAAACAATCAACCTAGAAATGAAAAAATCGATTCTTGCTTTAGCGCTTTTCGCTGCTTTTGGCGTCAACGCCGTAATCGCTGAGGAAACTGCAACTGCCTCACAGGAGGAAACCACCGCTTGCCCCCAGGACTCAGTAGCCACTGAGGAAGTAGCCGTAGTCGTAGCCGAGGAGGCACCCGCCGCAGCTGAGGAAACTCACGCTGTAGCAGAGGAGGCACCCGCCGCCGAGTTTGTAGCCATTGAGGCTTCCGAGCTGCCTCAGCCCGTACAAGACGCCGTTGCCGCTATCACCGACACCACCGTCACTGCTGCGTTCGTTAAGGATGGTGAGGTGAAGACCTACAAGGTCGTGCTCGCTGATGCTGAGGGTAACACTCAGGATATTCTCTTCAACGAGGCTGGCGAGGTAATCCCGGCCGAGTAATCAGAATTTGCACCTATGAAATTCAAGGGAGCTGTCGTGTGAACGCCGGCTCCCTTAGTTTCTCCCCTATTCGACTTCGATGACGAGATAGTTGGAGAGACCCCAGAAGCGGGTGGGGTCGATGATACGCAGCGCCTTTTGGCCGTCGATATTCACCAGCTCGTAGGCTTCAGCGGGATGGTTGGTCAACAATTTGGCCTTATGGGAATGAAGGGGAATCATCACGAGGTCGCGCTTATCGGAGACGGTGAAGAATTCTTGGTCGAAATCGCCCTTGAGCAACCGCGGGGAGCGCAAGAAAGCCGTCTCGAGAATCTTGTGACGTTTCAGTTCCCCATGCGACCCTACGGCATAATAACAGGTGTTGAGCTCGTCGGCCAACTGCGACGACATCTCCCAGGCCTCATCGGCGTTGTGGGTAGCCTCGGCCACCGATTGCGATAGGGAGTCGACCGTTTGGCTGAGTTCCGAGATCTGGGAGTTGGCTTGGGCAAGTCGCTTTCTCAGCGTAGCCAATTCCTTGGAGCGACTGTCGATTTGGGCTTTCATGGCCTCGATCGTGGTGGTCATCTCCTCGGTGTAGAGTGATGATCCGAGCAGACGTGTTTCCAATTCGGCCAATGCCTCGCGACGCTGTTGCAGGGTCTTTTGGAGCAAGGCCAAGTCGGCAAGCACCTGTGTGCGTTGGGAAGGCTTCTCCAGTGAGTGAACTCCCGACATGGAGATCAACTCCTCCATCTGCTTGATTTGGTCCATGGACAGGGCGATATCGGTTACGAGGGAAAGCAATTGGTCACGTTCCTCGAGGGCGGTTACCAATTCTTGTCGCGACGCCTCTTGCAGGTCGGTGGGATGCTCCTTGTTGTCGCCAGATGAGCAACCAGCGAGCAGTATTAGAGCGCAGGGGAGAATAGTGTTAAATATGCGATGATACATTTTTCTTAAGGTTACTGCCCACGAAGTTACTAAAAACGGCTCACATTTGCCCAAAGAAAAGGCCGCGATTCTCCAAATGTGTAAACGAATGGTGAAAATCTGCCAATGAACGGGGCGTTCCCCAGTTGGGGATGTCGACTTTTTGGCGTAAATTTGCTGAATGAAACGACTGATACGCCGGCTGAAGATTAATGGAGGACCTGAGAACACCACTTGGATCCTCAACTTGTTCTTCTGCGTGGTGTTCATGCCCATACTGGTGGTGCTGGGGCCTATGCGCCAATGGTTCGCTCAGTGGCCATGGTTCGCCCTGTTGGCCTGCGCTTTCCTTTATGGCTGCTATTTCGTGGTGCTCAGGCTTAATCTGCCGAAGCTTTTGATAGCCAAGCAGTGGAAACGAATGGTCATGCCTCTGTTGGCCTTGGTATTAGCCAATTACCTTCTTACCCTGTACCCGTTGCCCGACCTCGACTTCGTGATCCCTTCGCTGAGCGCCTACCAAACCGAGATGCGCAACTCCAGCGTTACGATCACGCTGTGGCTAATGTTCTGTCTCGTTGTTGGTTATGCGCTTACAATCTCCTTTGTAACCGAGTTGTACCAGCAATTCTACCTTACCAAGAAAATCGAGGCCCAACGAAAGAAAGCCGAGCTGGCGATGTTCAAGTCACAAATCAGCCCCCACTTCCTTTTCAACACCCTCAACTCCCTTTACAGCCTTGTGCTGGGCACATCGCCCAAGGTGGAGGAGGCCTTCGTCAAATTCACCGACCTTCTCCGGTACACCTACGTCGTGGCCGATCACGAATACGTGCCCCTAAGCGAGGAGATTCAGTATATCCAAAATTACATCGATCTCCAGTTGCTGCGTCTCAACGACTGCGCCAAGGTGAAGTGGGCTCATGATATACCACAAGGCCAGGCTAGCACCCTCGTGCCCCCGATGCTGATGCTCACGCTGGTGGAAAACGCCTTCAAATACGGCACCTCGGCCACCGAGCAATGCTTGATAGAGATCCATTTGAGCCTTCTTGACGGCATGCTCCATTTTTCTACGCGCAACCGCGTGATGCGTCGTGCCGACGAGTTCCGCAAAAACGTCCCCGTTGGTCTGGATAATTGCCGCAATCGCCTCGAAACGCTCTTCCCCAATCGCTTCTCCCTTACCACCAATGAGAGCGACCAAGTATTCACCGTCGACCTAACAATTAAATTGCACTGACCATGGAAACTAAAATCAAATGCGTAGCCATCGACGACGAACCACTCGCCTTGCAAGTGATTGAGAACTTCTGCCAGCGTATTGGCGGAATCGACCTCGTCACCTTCACCGATCCGCAAAAGGGCCTGGAGCACATACGACAAAATAAGCCGCAGATCGCCTTCCTCGACATCGAGATGGATGACATCAACGGGTTGATGATAGCCCAGCAGTTGCCCCCTGAGACGTGCTTCATCTTCACCACCGCCTACCTTGAATACGCCCTCGACGGCTTCAACCTCGACGCTGTCGACTATCTACACAAGCCTATCGCATTCCCACGGTTCCAGACGGCATTCGATCGGGCCATGCGTCGCATAAACGCCAAGAAAGTCGTCGCGGCGCCTCGCCCCACCACCATCACCGTCAAGAAGGAGTACCAGAATGTCACCATCCCCCTTTCCGAGATCCTCTACATCGAGGCCATGGAAGGGTACGTCAAAATCTATCGCGACAACGGCCAGTGCACCCTCTCGCGAATGATTCTCAAAAACATCCTGCCGCTATTGCCAGCCGACGACTTCGTGCGCATCCACCGCTCCTACATCGTCCCCCGTGCAAAAATCAGTAGCTACAACCGATCGGAAGTGGTGCTCACCAACGGCCTTTCCCTCCCCATCGGACGCAAATACTCGCCGCTTAACGTATAATGTGGGTCTCGGTCCAGCGCTCCCGGCCTGTCGCCGAGCCCTTTTGCTGGGAGCCCGCTGTGTAAATATCCTTCCAGGAGTGACCGCAGCGAGGACACGTGTAGGTGTCGATACACTCTTGCGTCCACCCTGTGACGTTGTACTCCTTACGGTAATCCGACACGATGCCCTTAACCTCTTGCCAATGGCCTCGTCCGTCCTGGTAATGATGCTTGGGACCTCCCACATTAGGCTTGTACCAGTCGGTGCCAGTGTATTTTCTGAGTTCGCCACGCCAAGCGTTGGACAGCGACGCGTCCATGCAGTGACAACGGGCGCAACGACGATATTTCATCAGTTTTAATGCGCTAAGCGAG
The DNA here is from genome assembly GCA_021205635.1 of Bacteroidales bacterium. GTDB lineage: Bacteria > Bacteroidota > Bacteroidia > Bacteroidales > Muribaculaceae > JAJPXC01. Next base: position 17,778 of record JAJPXC010000141.1, read on the forward strand.
GCCACAATAGCTACGTACAGGATCACGGCTGTAGTAGCTATCCACCACCATCCGTTGACGTTGGCGTAATTGAATCGCCAGGCGAGGATGAAAATACCTACGAAATACTCGGCCGACAGCACCTTGAACAGACCCGGATTAGCCGTGTAGAACACTCTACCGAAACCCTTGAGATACACAACGAATGCTACAACCATCAACACCACGCAACTCACCAGCGAGACGAGAGCCACCAACCACGCGCTTCCTGCCAGCTTAGGCATCGACACGTTGCAACAGAGCGCCATAATCCACAGCAAGAACACCAACGCGGCTACACCTATATATAATATGTTGTTGACCAACCGGCCAAAACGGTAAAGCATGCGACGGTTGTTGGGCTGGAAATCTCGGTCGAGTCCGCTACGCTGTATGCACCACGCCGAAAATATGGCCACTCCTATCCACCACGCCATCGACACGCCTACCGCCATCATCTCCAGTCGCGAGGCCTCGTAATTGGTTACCACCTCTGGTGCCTGGAATGGCAGTACAAGCATGAACAACGCGGCAATCAGCACTGCGAAAGCTATCAGTGGCGTTGGACGTTCAGCGTTGTTATGGTAGCGACCCAAGCCGAGCATGGCAAAGCACAGCAACGCCGTCACCAGCGTCAGCGTAATTACGGTTGCTACCGCCCCCAGCGAAACCAAGGCGTTGAGTGCGCCAATATATTTGAGGGCGAAATCGGCCACCGCGCCGTGTGGCTCCCCCGAGCAAGCGTCGAGGACCTCGCCAAGGGATGAGAAAGTCGTGATTGCTGTTTCTTCCATGGTTGATTAGTTGAGGATTTGTCGCAAATTTACATATAATTGTTGGAATATCCGTTACAAATTTTCCACTTTTATCGATTTTTCTTATATTTGCCACCCAAGTTAACCCCTTAAACCCAACAGCCATGAAAACTGCCAAACTTTTCCTTACGGTCCTAGTAACCCTCTCCATGTCGTTCACCGCCTGTGGTGAAGGCTCATCAACCGCCGACGATGCCTTGCTCTTCGGCAAGGTCCCTGCTATCGTCGCCCAGTGCAACGAGCAAGTAAAGTCGTTGCGCGAGGAGTGGAAGCACTGTAAATCACCCGATACGAAATCTCAAATCCGTGAGAAAATCGAGCGTTGTCAAGCCGAGACCGAAGAACTCGTGGCCATAGCCGCCCCCGAGTGGTCGGGAGCAACCATCGACATCACCTCCGACGCCCAATTCACCGTTGAGACACCCGTGACAGTGGCCTACGACAAGATGTTCTCCAAGATGGAACCAAAGTACAACCTCTCGGGACAGATCGTCGTGGCCAAGAACTATCTTGTCGACCTCGATCCCTACGTTCTGGAGAAGAATCCCGACGCCAAGACCAGCGTGCTGTTAATCGGCCTTGACGAAAACGGCGGCGAGGTGATAACCACCCAAATCGGTTTCGCCAAGATCGAGAAACTGAGCGAGACCAACGTCATCGTACGTGCCGGCACCCCTATCAACCTCGAGCCCATCCACATGTCGGCCAAGCGCGCCTCCGACTACCTCGCCATCCGCACCCTCACCCTCCGCTTCTACCGCTACACCAAATAACCCATATTAAAAAGAAAAATAATCGCCTGTATTCAGCTGAATATCAGGCGATTATCATGATTTGTGTAAGGTTGAGAAAATAATAACTTAGAAGGATTTTGAGTGTCATATATTTGCTTGAATTGGGCTAGGGGTTCTGTTCCGAGGCGCGCCAAAAACGAATGATCATTGACGACCGATACTATTTCGCTGATTTGGTGTTATATAACCCCTTGCTCCACTGTAACGTGGTTCTGGGAAAACGCTATTGATTAGAAAATACCGGGCTACCCAATCTCTTGCGGAAATCGCTCGGTGTCAGTCCGGCCTGTTTCTTGAAGAAGCGCACAAAATGCTGAGGGTACTCGTATCCCAGGGCTTCTGCCACTTGCGAAACACTCATGTCGGGGACAAGCAGCAGTTCTTTTGCTTTCTCCAAAATGCGACTGACCAGATATTCTTTGGCCGACACCCCTGTTTCGCGACGGACAAGGTCGCCAAAATAGCCGGGCGAAAGACATATCTGATCAGCAAAATAGTTCACCGTAGGCACTCCATGCTGTTTGGCCTTCCCACTGTTCAGATAGTCGGCAATCAGGTTTTCAAAGCGCAACAGCACGTCATGATTGAGGGGACGGCGCTCTGTGAACTGGCGGTCGTAGAAGCGCACGCAGTAGTCGAGCAGCAATTTGATGTTGTCGCACAACACCGACTGTGTGTGAGCGTCACCTGCATTCTCCAGTTCGATTTCCATAATTTCTATCAGATGGCTTACTACGCTAAACTCCGACGGCGACAGATGCAACGCCTCGTTGGAGGAATAGCTGAAGAAGTTGTAGCGTGAAATCTCACGGCCCAGGGCTGTGCCGTGGATGAAGTCAGGGTGAAAGAGCAACCCCTTAAATTTAGGGTCTTTGCCGGGTATGGCCTCAAACTCGCATACCTGCCCGGGAGCAAAGGCGATGATGCTCTTGTCGCCGTGGTCGTAACTGGTCTTGCCGTATGTAATGGTGCAGCTGGCCATGTCTTTTAAGAACAAGGCATAGAAGCCCCAATGCATCATGTAGGGCTTCAGTTTGTCAGGCTCCTCGCAATTCACAACAGCCACCAGCGGATGGCGCATCTGGAAGCCGAACAGACGGCAATAGGTTGTGATAGAATCGAGTTGTACTACGTCCATGACTGTGCTGTTTTACGTATGCAAAGGTACTCATTTTCGATGACTTACAGCTCATTTCAGAGGGGCGTTTTGACAGAAAGAGCGAAAATGGTAATCTTTGCCTCGTTTTGGGTATGGGAGGCAAGATGGATTCCGCCGTACCTTTGCATCGTCAAACCAAAAGTATATCAAGATGATGACAAACGAAACTTTAATGCTCTCTAACGGAGTGCGCATCCCAAAGCTGGGGCTTGGCACATGGGAGATTGCCGACGACAAGGCGCCTGAAGCTGTGCGTGAAGCCGTAAAGATTGGTTACCGGCACATCGACACGGCCCAAGGCTACGGCAACGAGCGTGGCGTGGGCGAAGGCATCCGCACATGTGGACTGAAGCGAGAAGAAATCTTTGTGACCACAAAACTTGAAGCGGACATCAAAGACTATGACGGCACGCAAGCCGCCATAGAGGGCTCGCTTGACAGGCTTGGGCTCGACTACATCGACCTGATGATCATCCACGCTCCGCAGCCGTGGAAGCATTTCCGCGAGGCCGACCGTTTCTTTGAAGGCAACCAAGCTGTTTGGTGCGCTTTGGAGAAAGCCTACAAGGCTGGGCGCCTGCGTGCCATCGGTCTGAGCAACTTCCAAGAAGAAGACATCGAGAACATCCTCACGCACTGCGAGGTGCGTCCAATGGTGAACCAGATACTTGCTCACGTCAGCAATACTCCATTCGGTCTCATCGACTATTGCCACGAGAACAATATCCTTGTTGAGGCATACTCTCCTATGGGGCATGGCGTTATGCTGCAAGACAAGACTGTTGGCGCAATGGCTGAGCGCTATGGGGTAAGCATCGCCCAACTCTGCATCCGCTATTGCCTGCAACTCGGTCTTGTTGTGCTTCCCAAGACTTCCAATCCGGCACACATGCAGAGCAATGCTTGTGTGGACTTCGAGATTTCTGCCGCCGACATGCAGGTGCTCAAAGATATTCCTCAAATCAAGAATTACGGCGAGTGGAGCATCTTCCCTGTTTACGGAGGCAAGGCAAACGGCGATGGCACATATACCGCAAGAGATTTCCATTAACAAATAACAATAAGCATATGAATAAACTAACGCAAATGGCATTGTCGCTGTATTTAGCAGCGTGCATGCCGTTTACAATAATGGCCTGCACCTCGTGCAGCAACGATAACAGCGAAGACATGGAACAAAGCATCAATCTACAGAACAGTACTGCCTCTACAGAGGGAAACGGCGACCGCACGTTCTCCGTAGGTGGCGTGGATTTCAAAATGGTATTTGTGGGGCATGGCACCTTTACAATGGGTAGCAGCGACACGAGCGTTCAGTTCAGTGAATCACCCGCACACCAGGTTACATTGACCAAGGATTTCCTCATTGGCGAGACAGAAGTGACAGAGGCTCTTTGGAATGCCGTAATGGGCAGCAGTGGCGGTTCTGCCACGCTTCCCAAAACTTCGGTAACATGGACGCAAGCGCATACCTTTATCGATAGGCTCAACGAACTTGCACGTTCACAAGGTCTTATTTCCCACAACGAAAGCTTCCGCCTTCCGACAGAGGCCCAATGGGAGTTTGCCGCAAAGGGCGGCAATAAGAGTCAAGGGTATCTCTATTCGGGAAGCAACAACATCAACGATGTGGCTGTAACTCGCGAGAACTCAGGAAGCGATTCACCTATCCGTGTGAAGAGCAAACAGCCCAACGAACTCGGCATCTATGACATGAGCGGCAATGCTTACGAATGGGTGGACGATCGAGGCGCGGCTTACAGTTCAGAGGCACAGACCGACCCGCAGCAGACCACTGGCTCTGGCTACGTGAAACGCGGAGGCAGCAACTACCACCGATTTTCATCAGAGCCTTACCTCTTCACCACAACCGGCCGATATTTCTATAGCAGCACAGACTGGACTATCGGTTTCAGAATTGCTTTGGAGACAGATTCGTCAGCGACAGCTGTAGCCGGCATTCGAGCAGATAGAAATGGCAAGGAAACCATCTATGACTTGCAAGGCAATAGACTAATGGCGATGAATAAAAGCGGCTATTACATCGTGAACGGGAAAAAGGTATTCAAGAAGTTATGAGACTTCCAATCAAAAAAATGGATGCCGCTCATCAGTATGACTGTGGCGGCATTCATTCTTAACACGTCAGAGTTTATACCCATCGGACTTCTTATTGATATGTCAAACGGATTGTCTGTCAGCGAAACAGCCATAGGCAATGTAATATGCATGCGTAAAAAATAATCGCCTGTAATCATTTGATTGTCAGGCGATTAGGCTGATTTTGTGTCGGGGTGAGAAGACTCGAACTTCCGACCTCCACGTCCCGAACGTGGCGCGCTAACCAACTGTGCTACACCCCGAGATGGTTTTGCGGCCACAAAGGTAGTGTTTTTTCACGTAACACGCAAATTTTTGTGTTAAACCAACGCCAATGTAGAGTCAACAAGCAACTGCAAAATTAATCAATTGATTTGAAGAACACT
>JAJPXC010000127.1 GCA_021205635.1 Bacteroidales bacterium
CGGCCGAGCGTGTGGACTTCATGTCTAAACTTGGCTTCGAGCCTGTAAACAAGGAGATCAGAGGCAGTGGGCGCATTAACGCTCCACACGGGACGGAGCTCTATTTTTGTTAGAACCTGTATAGGCATGAATACTGCCTCTGATATTTTGAAGTACGGATGCATAGTTAGGAATTAATTGGGAGAAACAAATGTTTAATATCATTAAAAGATGATAAGTATATTATGACCAGCAAAATAAATATAGTTCGGTCGCCGCGGTGCGCGCCGAGCATTCGTGTTTGCTCGAGCAGCTTGGTGTCGGGAGACGCGCCGTAGAGGGAGAAGACGGAGTGGAGTTGCTCGGTGTATTTGCCCTGATAGGTGTCGTGCCACTCGTCGTTGAAGTCGCCTTGGGTACCCCATTGCGACAGGGAGTAGCCGTCGATGCCGTCCTGATAGAGGATTGACTTGATGCGCTTGAAGCGGCCATTGGGGTTGTAGGTGTAGATAGGGGCCGAGATGAATATGTCGAGGGACTTGACGATGTCGCTCCACTTGTCGATGAGGGTGGAGATGTTGGCGGCGTCGCACATGTAGTAGAGGTCGTGGGTGATAGCCGCGATATAGGTTTTGTCGTCGTGGAGACCCCAGCGCAGATATCCGACATACTCGCTAGTCGGGGACTCATAGAGATCGGTATGGTTGAAAAATACGTGGGGCATTGTGCCGGTGCAACAGAGCATGAGCACCGGGGATGAGTGGTGGACAATCGTGCCGTCGTAGAGCCGCAGGGCGTAGCGTATCAGGAATGGGTACATGAACCGTCCCTTGTTGGTGGAATGCTCGGCAACGAAGGAATTGACAAGGGCGTAGATGCTGTCGGCGAGGGTATCGGAGGCCGTTTGGGAGAAGTCGCGGGCCTGCACGAAGTGATTGGTGAGATTGGACACGTCACCCTCGAACGTGACCGGGGCGTAGTTCTTCTCGTTGGATGTGTCGTCGTTGCACCACTTCACGGTGTGGCCTGTGAGGTCGCTGACGAGGTCGCCGTCGGGGCAAGAGCGCGCGTCGGTGTTGGCGGTCATGCCGCCGTAGTGGATTTCCTGTACCATAGGGGCAAAGATAATAGGGAGGGCGCGATGGTAGGCTATAAGTTTTCACGCTTGTCGGGAACGGGCTTCAGCTGTACACCGCGGTAGAAGCCGATAGCCATAAGGAATGCGCTGGCGACGCGATGGAAACGCGGCGAACGGTGGCTCGGTGTGGCGCGGGATCAGGACTGGGCGAGGAGGTCGTCGAGGGTTATCCAGTCGCCCTCGGCTTTCACTCTGGGCGCGGGGGCGAACAGGTTGGCGAATATCCTCTCCATGCAGGCGACCACGATGGAATTGCCCGCGAGGGCGTATTGGCGGGTCTTGGAGATTCGGTTGACTTTTTGCTCGCCTTTGCGGGTTGTGGTTATCCATGTGTGGTTTTGGATGCGGTCGATGTTCTCCTCGTCCACGTCCATGAGTCGGAACGCCTCGCGGGGCGTGATTTTGCGGATGCGGTATTCGACGCGGCCGGGCTGGGTGGCGATGGGCGGGCATTTGTAGTCGGTGGCTCGCAGCGCGGGCGAGTGGTCGGGACTGGCGCGGGGGTCGTAGACCTTGTTGCGGAAATGGGAGGGGGATAACTCAGCCACGACTTTCGGGGTCGGGGAATCGGTAGGGCTGGTGGTCGCCGAGGATGGATACCATGAAGACGCGCTCGCGGTTTTGCGGCACTCCGCACTGGGTGGCGTTGACGACTTTCCAGTAGTTGGTGTAGCCGGCCTCGCTCAGGTAATCTTGTAGCTTTTGGAAGTCGGGCATGAACTTCTTGGAGACGAGGGCTTTGACGTTCTCCATGAGGGCGTACTTGGGCCGGAGGGTCGTGATTCCGTGGACGGCGTTAAAGCCGAGCGAGGAACGGGTGCCGCTATCTTCCGATAGGCCGTGTTGGAGACCAGCGGAGGAGATTGACTGGCAAGGGAAGCTCCAAGTTATGAGGTCGCAAGCGGGGACGTTGTCCCAATCGACCTTGGTGATGTCGCCGAGGTTGCGGTCGGCGTACTGGGGATAGACGGCGTTGTGGGCCTGGATGGCATAGGGGTCAATCTCGCACCAGGCGACGAGGTCGTAGTCGAAATCGGGGTTGGCTCGCTTTAGGCGGTCGAGGGCCATGCACTGCGAGTCGTATCCCGAGAACAGCGTGACGACACGGAGAGGGTGGTGGGTGTAGGTCATTTTACGGAGGAGTGAATGTAGATTTTGTGGTCGTTGTTTACCGCCGCGACGGAATCGCGGGGCACCGTGGCTTGCTTGGACAACCGTTCTATGCGCTCGTTGAGCTGGTTGCATTGCTCGACGAGGAAACGGTTGGTGTCCTCGGCGCGCGCCCATCGCTGGCGGTAGTGGTTGGCGGTGGCCACGGCGGCGGCGAGGCAGAGCAGGAGGATGATGGTGATGGTTGTGGCCATTGTATCGTGTTGTTTGGTGGTTTGGGGGTATGTCAATTTGCGGAAGATTGACGCATTTTTAGCTTTACACTGGTTTCTCGTTTAGTTTCTCGCAGAGGTCGGAAGCGAGGATTCGGTTGTATTCGGGGTCGGGGGTGTCGAACACGTTGCCGATTACGCGGAGCCAGCCGTATGCACCCCCAAGACTAACCCACAATTTGTTGCAAGCCACAAAAGCGCCGTCCTCAAAAACACTTTTAGAGGCTTCTGGATGAATAGGTCGCAGTCCTCCACGATGTCGCCCTCGTAGATTTCGTTTCCGTCGCGGTCGGTAAGGCCTGTGAACTGGCCAACCGTGGCGGGGTTGACGCAGTAGCTTGGGTTGATTGTGCCGCTCGGAGACACGCCTTGCGTGGCGATTGTGGCGGTGTCGCCATCGGGGTGGTGGAATTGCGTCAGCGAGCCGTAGACCCACTCGCCGTTGTCGAGACGCTTGCCTCGGAATTTGATTTGTCTCATTTTACTATCGGTTTTAAAGGTTTGACATACATGGGGCAAGCACCCCAAGAGGATTCGGGGCAAGGGTCAACGAGGAACGCCTCGGCCTTGGGGTCGCTCTCGGCCATCAGCTGGTAGCGGCGGCAAGCGTGGCATTGGTCGTGTCCCAAGCCCACGCAAATGGCGGTGTCGCCACCATCAACGTAACCCTCCCATTGGGTGTAGAAGTGATTAATCGGGGTCATTCCAGCCATCCTTTCTCCTTGGCTATCGCCTTGGCTTGGGTTGGGTCATCGGTGATGGAAACGAGTTCAAGGATGCGGTCGCGGCCCAATTGGCGGTAGAGGGGTATCCAATCGTAGCGGCACAGGTCGCACGGCTCGCCAGCCTCTATGGCCTTGTCGCGGCCTTCCTTGTGGGCGATTGCAGACAGCTCGTAGATGTCGCGGCCTTCCTTGTTGACGATGAGGTATTGTCGGCGCGCGATGTTCAGCCCTCCGTAGTGGCGGGCGATGGACATTTGGCTGGCCATCCAAACGGTTTCGGGGATGATGGGTGAAGTGGTCATTTGTCGCCTCCTTTCTCGATAAGCCATTTACACGCGGCTTGGATGCCAGCCTCGGCGGCTGATTCGTAGGTGGGGTGGCTGGTCGTGCCCGAACTGCCGAGAATTTCTCCACCTTTGGCGGCGCAATCGTTGCCCGTGGGCACCCACCAGCTCCAGCATTGCTCGGCGTGGGGATGGACGATATTGAGGAGGATTCGTCCCACCTCTCTCAGCCATCGCATGGCTTGGGCGTGTGTCGGGGCGGCGATGTCTTGGGAGTAGTCGGCGTATTGGTAGGAGAATAGGGTGCCGTCGGGGAGGTAGTATTTCGTGACTCCCCCGTTCTCTTGGGGGAAACCAGCCGAGCGCAACAGCTTGGCGGTCTCCATGGTGACATATTGCTCTTGTATCATAGTCTTTCGTCTTTGGATTGGTTTTGGTAATAGTCGTCGCGGCGGCCGCGGGTGTGGTCGTGGGGCGCGGGCGGCTTCGTCCTGGGCGCGGCGTTCCTCTTGCTCGATCTCGGCGAT
>JAJPXC010000011.1 GCA_021205635.1 Bacteroidales bacterium
GGAGGCTTGCTTGTGGAAGGGATGGAGGCTAGATGGGAAAATCTGGAAAATATTTTTCTCTATTTCTTGCTTGGAGGGAAGAAAGGTAGTATCTTTGCCAGTAGCAAGCCACGGTGCCCCGCAGTTTGCCGCGGTGGTCCAAAGGATTTCAATCTATAAGCCTTAAAACTATGCCCCATCAGCGCTCCCCCTACGGCAACGCCTCCACCATCCACAACCATAAGCGCCGCGCTAAATGGCATGATTACTCGGCGCCCGGCACCTACATGATTACCATGGTGATTGAGGGCCGCAAGCCCCTATTTGGCCGCCTGGAGATACGCCCTAAGCCCCATGTCGAGCTCTCCCCCCTTGGCCACACCGTCCAAGAGATCGAGCTCGCCAAGATCCACCAATTTTACCCCATGATCCACCTGTGGCATCACTGCATCATGCCCGATCATCTCCATGCCATCCTCCATATCGAAAGCCCGCTCCCCGAGAAGCGCCATCTGGGCACCGTGATGGCCGGCTTCAAGAGCGGTTGCACAAAGGCAGCGCGACAGCTACTCGGCGACCCCGAGCTCTCCCTCTATGAGCAAGGCTACAACGACAGGATACTGCTCGACGACGGCCAACTCGACCGCTGGAAACGCTATCTCGACGACAACCCCCGACGCCTGGCTTTGAAACGCAGCCATCCCCATCTTTTCACCACGGTTTATGGGATAAATGTCGCTGGTCATGAATGCCAAATTTTTGGCAACCAATTCTTGCTTGACATTCCCGATAAGGAGGCGATTGTGGTGCATAGGGCCGATAACGACAGCGACTTCGCCCGCAAGCGACAGGCGTGGCTGGCTTGCGGCGAGCGCGGGGGCGTGCTCGTAAGTGCAGCTATCGCTGAAAGGGAGAAGCAAGTGATGAGGGAGGCGATGGACCGAGGCTATTGCTTGATCTTGCTGAGGAACAACGGCTTCCCCGAGGTATACAAGCCAAACGGGGAGGCCTTCGGCGCATGCGCCGAAGGCCTCTTATTGCAAATAAGCCCTTGGGATTATCGCCCTGAAAGGCGGGTAATAACACGGGAGGAATGCCTTTTCCTCAATGGGATGGCTGAAAGGATGGAGAGGGGGGATTAGGGGCGGCCGCCAGAGGAGGAGACGGTGGTGACCATCGAGGAGGAGGTGAAGGTGGCGGCTTGGGTGCCGGAGGAGAGGGTACCACCCACGGTAAGGTACTCGAAGGTGTCGCCACCCGAGACGGTGCCACCGGTGGAGATCTTGTAGCTAGTGCCCGAGGCTATCGAGGGGGACGAGATGAGCATCTTGCAGGTGCCGGAGATCGAGGCGGGAGCCACGAACGAAAGCACGACGTTGCCCGAGGTGTCGCTCACGGTGTAGCGGGTGTTGGCCGAGGCGCTGGAGCGGGAGTAAACCACGCAACGCTGGGTGCAAGCCGAGGATGTGGGGGTGGAGGTGTCGCCGCCGATGCCCCAAATCTCGCCACCGGTGATGGTGAAGCGGTTGTTGTCGCAGTCGAATCCACATTCAGGCGAGCCTTTGCCGATGGCGATCACGCGGCCACCGGCGATGGTCAAGGTGCCGTTGGAGTCGATGGCGTCGTTGCCTGTGGCTTGGCAGCAGATGTCGCCGCCGTTGATCTGGATGTGGGTGGCGGCGTTGATGCAGTCGTCGTAGGTTTTGATTTTGACGGTGCCGTCGTTAATGGTGAGGGTAGCCTTGCTCTCAAGGGCCTCGCCGCCGTCGGTGGAGCCAGTGAGGTTGTAGGTGCCGCCGTTGATTGTCATGTTGCCAGTAGCCTTAACGATCTTGGGGTTGGCGTAGTCCTTGTCGGCGCCACCGCCGCCGGGGCCCCAGCCTCCCCAGTTGCCGCCGCTGCTAGAAGAGCCCACGAGCACTTGGGCGCCCGAGGTCTTGGCCGTAACGTCGGGCCCGGTGCCGTCCTCGTTGCCGAGCGTGGCCACAAGGTCGACCTTGACGCACTTGCCAGCCGAGCCTGAGGAGGAGAGGTCGAAGGTGCCACCGAACATGTTCAAGTTGCCGTCGCAGGCGATGCAGGTGGAGCAATAGGAATCGTTGTCGCCGTTGGCGTCCTGGTAGGTGCCACCCGCGCCAGTGGTATTGATGGTGACGGTGCCACCGGTGAACGTGGCGTCGCCGTCAACCGATATGCCCTTTCCGGCGATTCCCGAGTGGGTGATGTTGATTGTGCCGCCGCTCATGGTTAAATCGACGTCCGATTTCAGCACAGTGCAGTAGGAGGGATCGCCGTCGGTCACGACCACGCCGCCAGTGGCAGTGGCGGTGATTGAGCCACCCGAGATGTCCATGGAGGCCTTGGTTTTGAAGCCTTTGGACTGCGCGCCCGAGAGCTTGAGGGTGATGTCGCCGGCGGTGACGTTGATCATGTCGTCGGCCTTGAAGCCCTTGGTGTCGTCGGTGGATACGGTGACGTCGATAGTGCCGCCGTCGATCTGGAGCACGCCCGTGTCGGCGTCGATGCCGTCACCGGTGGTGCCCGAGGAGGTGTAGGAGCCGGATGTGATGGTGATGCCGTCGGCGTGCAATCCGTCGGAAGCGGCCTCAGTGACGATGAGCGTGGCGCCGTCGAGGTTAATCTCCTTGGAGGAGGCGATGGCGTGCTTGTTGTGGCCAGCCACGGTCATAGTGCCCGAGCCGCTGAAGGTGACGGTGCCGGTGGAGAAGAAGCAACCGTTTTGCTTCTCGTCGTCGGGGGTTACGTATTCGGCGGCGTCCTCCAATTTGTTGGTGCCTTTGATCTTGATGGCGCCTTTCTTCTTGTTCTGGATGTTGATGGCGGCGCCGGAGAGGTTGGTAATCGAGGCGTTTTCGATCGTGAGGGTATATTGGGCAGCGCCGTACATCTTCAGCTGGCCGTCGTCGGTCGAGCCGGTGACGTAGTAGGAGAGCTTCTCCTCGCCCGAGTAGTTGAGGGTGACGTGGGCGCCGTCGATTGTGACGTCGAGGCCCTCAAAAGCATAGGGGTTCTCCACTTTGGGGCCGTCGGAGGTGAAATTGACCGTGACGGTGCCGTCGCTTTCGCCGAGGGTGATGTCGTCGACATCCGAAACGGCGATTTGGTGGGAGGTGTAGTTTTTGTCGGTGACTACCAGATTGGTTTTGTCGCCGCTATATGCGATGCTCTCGGCGTTCTCGATAGCGAGGCCGCGGGAAACGCCGTCGGAGGTGTTGATCCACACGATATCAAACGCGGCCGCGGTAACTATCGCTGCGGCAGCCGCTGTGGTGAACAGTGCGCGCGTCTTCATTTCACACAGATTTTAATGGTTTGGTCGCCGGAACGGGCGATGTAGACGCCCTTGGCGAGGGAAGAAGTGGAGATCGCGTCGCGGCCGGTGGCTACGAGCTGGCCCGTGGTGGAATAGAGTTGGAGGTTGCCCTCGGCGGCCACGGTGGTGCCGTCGTATCTAATAGCCTGAGCCTTCTGAGCCACTGCGGAATTGACGCCGCTGGTGGTGTCGAAAGTGATGGTGAGGAACTTGTCGGATGTGAACACCGCGGGACTACCCGAGGTGAAGTTGACGGTCATCCCCCCTGCCGGAATAGGCACAATGTCGGTAATGGAAGCCGGCGCATAGGTGGATTCGCCGTCGGTGGTCGACACCACCACCGTATAGGCGCTGGCGTTGAGCGCCAAGGCGAGCGAAGCCATTGTTGAAAGATGTTTAGCGCGCATGGTAAAATGAATAAGAGTGGTACTAATGTGTTAATATGCGCCTTCCGGGTGATAATTTGAAAGAAATTGCCCGCAAGGCGTTTAAGTCTCGCAGGCAAAGATACAAAAATTTTTTAAATATGAAAGGGAGAAAGGGGGAATATGTAGAGTGTAGAGTCAACAAGCAACTGCAAAATTAATCAATTGATTTGAAGAACACTC
>JAJPXC010000098.1 GCA_021205635.1 Bacteroidales bacterium
CTTCGTATCTTTTTCCATAACTTTTTTACACTCTTTTGGCTATATAAATTTTTTTTTACCTTTGATCAAAATAAAACCTTAACATGGATCAAGATATCGCTTTAATACAGGATAAGATTCAAGAAATACGAGGACAACGTGTTTTACTAGATCGTGACATAGCTGCTATGTACGGAGTTGAAACTAAAGTGCTCAAACAAGCAGTCAAACGTAATATTGATAGATTCCCTAATGATTTTATGTTTGAGCTTAATAATCAAGAATTTGTGAATTGGAGGTCACAAATTGTGACCTCCAACTCTGGAGATAAAATGGGATTAAGATATCGACCTTATGCATTTACAGAATTAGGGGTTGCAATGCTAAGTAGCATTTTACGTTCCCCTGCGGCTATACAAATTAACATTAACATAATGAGAGCATTTGTCGCACTACGACAGATGGTTACTGAAATACGTAACAACTCGGTGGATGTATTACGAAAAGAGGTTAACGAGATGAAAGAATATATGGAAGATGTATTTAGAGACTATAACGACATGCATGAAGACACTCGAGCCCAACTAGAAGGAATCAGCGAGGCCCTGGCCGAATTGCAAGCCAAACAAGAGATAACGAAAAGGCCACGCAAGCCAATAGGTTTTAGACTGTCAAAGTAAAACCTAAAGACTTTACTACTGTTGCTTTCTATACTCGTCTAAATTCCTACCCCTTATCTTCCTAGGAGGTAGGGGAAATAGCGGCGGCACAGAGGCACAAGCAGAAGATAGAACGCCATGATGAAGGAGGTGCACCATATGGAGGAGATGACCTCATTGAGCTGTGGATGTACATCCCCGAAAATATCAATGTAAATGTCCCCAAACACCCACTGCAACATTATCAGTAGCACTGCGCCGTAGGCGGTGTCGTTAATCAACGTTTTAGCCCAAGTGGGGAAAGACACCTTTCTCACTAAGAGCTGGCTCAGCTCGAACACCATTAGAGAGCCTCCTATAGCGCCGATATAGCTCAGTAAGATCGAGTGGCCAAAGACTACGGAATTAAGATTGGTAACGTCGCCATTGAAAATGACAGTTGCACTTACCGCCAAGGCTCCCGCGACAATCCATAATGTCAATTCCTTGCCGCTTTTCGGGGCCATAAGCCACTTCCTCATAAGGTAGCCAGCCACGAAAAATCCCAAGGCCATAAGCGCGTTACCAATTGGAATGATTCGGTGAATGAGTAGTTGATAAGGGAGGGTGCTCCGACGAGGATAAAGAACATCGGCATATGAAATGTCCATATAGTGGAATACACCTCCTCGGGAATCACTCCCCGGTTTCACATATGGCCAAATACCATTAGCCACAGGCCGATGCAGCGGGCGATGTCGACCCACAGGATGCGGCCCCGGGAAACAGAAACCGCCCCGGGGCAGGGCGGCTCTATGATGGTTGTGGAGGAGTCCATGAATCTTCTTAGTTGCTGGAGTGGAACTCGACGAGTCCCGGCATGGAGTTGCGGATGATTTTGGTGATCTCCACGCCGAAGTCCTTGGCAGCGCGACGCAGAATGTCGGAGTAGACGCAGGCTGTCGAGCCTACGAAACTGAGCGGCTGACCCTGATAGTCGTACTGGGCGATATTGCGGCGGAAGAATGCCATGAAAGCGTTGTAGACGAGGTTGTAGACATAGCCGTTGTCGAGATGCTCGCTCAGGAAGAAGGAGTACTTGGATAGCGTTCGGTTGGGCAGCGGATTGTCGTACACGTCGTCCATGATATCGTCGGCCGAAAGGTGGAAACGGTCGTAAAACTCGTCTCGCAGCACGTTAGGAGCCAAGCCCTTTAGGCAGTCGGCCACAAAACGCTTGCCGATATACGAGCCTGAGCCTTCGTCGCCGAGGATGAAGCCGCCGGGACGCACGTTCTTGACGATGTTGGTGCCGTCGTAGAGGCAGGAGTTGGAGCCGGTGCCCATGATGCAAGCCAAGCCGGGCTGACGCACCAACAGGCCGCGGGCAGCGCCCAAAAGGTCGCTCTCGACAGTCACAGGGGTCTTGAACTGGGCCACGAGCGACGATTCCATTACTTTGCTACGCTCGGCGTTGGCGCAGCCGGCGCCGTAGAAAAACACATGCTCCCAGCGCTTGCGGAAGAACGCATCGGGGAGCTCCAGACGGATGCTGTGCGATATCTCGCGACGCGTCTGGAAATAGGGGTTGAGACCCTCGGTAAAAGCGTGTTCTACTATCTCATTTCCCTCTACAAGGGTCCACTCGGTGCGAGTGGAGCTGCTTTCTGCTATAATTTTCATGCGTTGCAAATTTAAGAAGATTTTTTGGTCTCCACAACATTATATGGCTATTTAGTTGAATATTACCAATTTTCGTCGAAATACTCATCCTCCTCCAAGCCATTGTCTTGGAGGAGTGAACGAAACTCAGTGTCGGTATCGATGCCTAAGTGATGCTCTTCCTGATTGATTTATTAGTGAAGTGTCGCGCTGCGACACGGGGGAGAGGGGAGGGGGCGCTGCCCGCCCCGCACTGAAGTGCGGGGGGAGCTAGCGGGACTATCCCTACCCACTGGCTGTCGCAACGCGACACTTCTCTACGTAGCCCAGCACTTTAGTGCTGGGTTACGAGGACGCGGGTCACGGCTTGGGAGCCGTTGGTGGTGGTGACGCGAAGCAGGTAGACGCCGGTGGAGAGGCCCGACACCGAGATGGACGTGCCGGCGGAACGACCCACGGTTGAGCCGTCGATGTTCAACAACTCCAGCTTGGCGATATCCTCGAGGCCCTCAACGAAGATGCGATCCGACGCGGGCACGGGGTAAACCTTCATCGAGCCCTTGCCGCCATCGGCCACGATCGAGCCTACACCCGAGTGCTCATCGCTATAGACGATGTTGTCGAGCACGATCGAGCTCTTCAGAGTCACAGGGCTTTCAACCTGCACGATGCGGAAACGGTCGAGGGTGTAAATGAACTCCATCTGGGCGTTGGATTCCTCGAGCTCGTCGAGAACCACCTCGTGGAACTCCCAGCCGCGGAAGTTAAGGTCGCACACCTTCACCCACTTGGTGTCGGTGCCGGCGGTCACGCCAGCCCACAGATCGTGGTTGGAGAAGTCGCCGTTGACGTAGAAGCCGAGCTTATCGCCCTTTTCCAGTCCTTGCGGGGTCTCGGCGGCGTAATCCCAGTAGGCGATGCCGTCGTGGGTGTCGGCGAACGAGTAGGACAGCTTCACGGCGGCGTCGCCAAAGAGGCGGGGCGAGGTCGACTTGGCAACCGAAGGCTTTGTGGCCACACCGGTCGACTCGTCGAGGTTGCCGGAGATCACGGTCGAGGCGTCGAAGGTCTCGATCACGGGCAGCTCAGCCTGAGCGGTGACATCGGTGGGACGGAACGTGAACGACAGGCTGTTCTCCATCGTCAGGTTGTCGGTGTCGCGGATATCGGTGGTGAGCTGGAACGTGTAGGTCTCGGTCAAGTCGAGGTCGCCCTGAACGGCAAACACGGCGTTACCCAGGCCGTTGCTCACGGTGTTGTAGGAGCAGTTGCGGTTGTTGAGGTTCATCTTGTTGCCCTTGGAGTCGGCGATGGTCACATAGTTGGTGAGGCCCGACGACTTGATGGAGTTGTCGAAACGGAGCTCGACGGTAGGCGACTGGTAGTGAACGTATCCGCCGTCAACGGGATAGTGGTCGGTCACCTCAAGGTAGCCTCGGTGGGCGGTTGTGAACGTGTAGGTCAACGGCTCCTGCAGGTGACCGTTGGCGTAGTGGGTGTCGGCGTGCTTGGCGTCGGTCGAGATCACCATGGTGTACTCGGTATCCTGGTCAAACACGGTCTTGGGGATGAACTGCGCGGTGTGGTTGTTGTCGGAGAATTTCCAATAACCGTTAATCTCCGGGGTGAGGGTGAAAGCGGCCTGAAGCGACTCCTCGTCAACGTCGGTGTTAAACACCAAGGTAATGGGATCACCAGGGTTGGTAAAGCCGTCGTCCTTGGGCATAGGCGAGGTGACGGTGATCTCGAGCGGGAACTCGCGACGCATGTTCATCGACTGGTTGCAGTAGGTAACCTTGTCGGCCTCGACAGTAATATCTTGCTCCTCGGTGTAGTAGGTATCCTTGGAGTAGCGCACCTTGTAGTTGCCGGGGGTAACGTTGCGGAACACGAACACACCGTTGTAGAGGTTGTCGGTCGTGCGCTTCTGCACCACGTTGCCCTGCTGGTCGAGCAGCTCGATGAGGCAGCCGCACACGGGGGCGTAGTTGTCGCGGCCGTGCATCGTGAACGACACGTGGGGGATATCCAAGGTGCGGTCGTTGTGGTCATCCCACACTACACCTGCCACGTTACCGGTGACGAATCGATCCTCGGTGTCAAAGTAGTCCATGATGGAGCGGGCGAAGTGCCAAGCCTCGAGCCACCAGTAGTCGTCGTTCATCAGTCGGTAGCACTCGGGGCGATGCTCGTGCATGCCGCCCTCGGAGAGCAAGCCTATGGTATACAGCTGGCGAAGCACGCCAAGGCCAGTGTTCCACATTCCGGCGTCCTGGTAGAACTTGATGTCGCCACACACACGAGGGGATCGGGTCCAAAGAGTCATCTCGTTCTCATAGAGATTCTCGGCCACGATATTGGACAGGGTAACGTTCTCCTCGTAGCGGGGCACGCCGTAGGTCTGCTCGCGGTAGAGCATGAGCAGGTAGTTGGTGGTCTCGCCTGCGTTGGAGTGGATGGAGAGGAAGTAGTCGGCTCCAAACGCATTGGCCTCGGCCGAAATCGACGACAGGGCGCGGTCGTCGTCCTGGGTGTTCTTGGTGCGCGACAGCATCGGGGTCGCTCCCAGCGAGTCGAGGATATGGTAGAGGTGAAGTCCCTTGTAGAGGTTGGACTTCGACTCCCAGAAACCGAGCGAGTCGCCCTGCGAGAAGGGGTAGATAACGATGTTACGGTCGTCGGATGTGTATCCACCGTGACCGGGGTTGATGTAAATCTTCAGGTCGCTCATCTTCTTAGCCTGAGCGCCCGTCAAGGCCGCGATCACGGCCAATGCGATAATGAAAATACTGCGTTTCATGGGTTATTCAAAGCTAAGGGTGAACAGATTGCCGTCCATGTCGTTGAACACGACCATACGCTTGGCGGGGCAGGAAGCGAGCTCGCTCACCTGCATGTCGTCCGAGGTGATAGCGTTGACAGCGCCAGTGGCGAGGTCAACGTAAACAGCCTGGGAGGAGAGCACCTGATAGCCGTCGTCGGTGGTGGTCACGGCGGCGATGGTGTTGTCGTCGATCCAGCAGGGATAGATTGAGCGGTTGCCAAGCACTTTCACGGGATTGCTGCCGTCGAGATTGCACACGTAAACGCCCTTGAACGGCTCAAGGAACAGCACGCGCTGGCCGTCGGGGGATACCGATGCCCACTGGTAGCGGTCGGCGCCCTGAAGGGGGTTGACTTGGGTGGATTGGCCGTCCTTAACGACCTCGATACGGGTTAGCTCGGCGCGGGCGAACGATTTGCGGCCAGCGGCTTTCTCCATCACCACTTGATCGCGGCTGTAGGGCTGCAACTCGCGGCTGGTAGCCTTGGCTACGGAAAAGGAGCGCACGTCGCGGTTGAGCAAGCCGTCGATACGGGTGGCGGTACGGTAAACCACCTCCGAGCCGTCGGGGGTGAACACAGGTTGGAAACCGGCGCCTACCTCGGTGGAGATTTCACGCTCGGCACCGGTGGTGAGGTCGACAATCGATAGGCCGCGATGGTCGATGGTGGTGTAAAGCATCTGAGTGCCATCGACCGACAGCACTGGGTGGTACACAGCGTGGCCCAATTCCATCGGCTGTGCCTCACCCACGGGCTTGGCGGCATTAGCCACCAGAGCGCCCGATAGTAGGGTTGTAGTTAATAAGATGTTTATTTTCATAACTTTATGTTGGTTTTATAACTCCCCAAGCTAAAGCATGGGGTAAGGTAGAGAGGTGTCGCGTTGCGACAATTCCAGCTCCTTAGCTATTATACTTAATCACTAATCACTAAGACTTAATACCTAATCTTTGTCGCTTTGCTGCCTTGGCGGCGGATCACGATGGTGCCAGGGGCAGGGTTGGCGATGCGGATGCCCTGGAGGTTGTAGTACTCGACCGGGCCGTTGGCTACAGAGCCCGCTACCACGCTCTCGATTCCCGAGAAGTGGCTGTACTCGGTCTCGAGGGCCTTGAAGGTGATGGTCTGGGCGCCGTTGTAGTCGGTGCTCTTGGGGAAGGTAAATTTCAACGAGTTGAGGGTCAACGGGAAGGATATAAGGTCGTCCATGTCGCCGAAGCCGTCCAACGGGAACTCGACGCGATAGGGAGTGTTGGCGGCGAAGTCGTTGCCATCGTTTGTGAGGTCGACAGCGTTGGTGCGGGTGCTCAGCGGAGTGCGCACGTCGGCGGTGACGGTCGAAACGGGGCATGAGGCCTCAAACTCGAGCCACAGATGCTCGGGCAACGAGTAAAGCTTAGCCTCCTTGGTCATGGTCACCGAGCCACCGGCGCGGGCGGTGGAGGAAAGGGTGAGCGAGATGACGCCGTTGTCATCCATGGACAAGTCCTTGGCGCTCGAGCCCTTGAGGGTCCAATCGGCGTAGTCGGTAACAGCCATGTACTGAGCCTCGGGGATTTCAACGTTAACGGTAGCCTCGTCGGTGTACTCGCCCAGGGTGGCGTGGATTGTGGTGACGCCGTTGCGCAAGCCTGTAAGCAAGCCGTTGGAGTCAAGGGTGGCGATCTCGGGGTCGTCGATGGTCCATGTGATGGTCGTGGGGTCAAACTCGAAGGTGGTGCCATCGACCGTCGAGGTTACCTCCATCGTGTAGGTGCGGGTGCCGTCGAGCACGATGTTGTGGATGCGGATCGAAACGGGGGCGTTGAACACGGTGATCTCCTTGGATACCGACACCGAGCCGCAGCTCGCCGTCAGCTCGCCCGTCATGTTGTTGGGTCCGGCGATAAACGTCGAGCCTTCGCAAGTGCCCAGCTCGGGAGCGCACGATAGGGTGAAGTCCTTGAAGTCGTAATCGATGATGTCGCCATATTGGTTGTAGGCGATCACTTGCGGGGTGAACGAGGAGTAGCTCGGAGCCTGGAGCGTAAGGTCGTAGAAGGCCAATTGGGCCACCTCCTGATCATCCTGCGGAGCGGTGGAGTAGAGGAGCCAGCCGTTGCTCACGGGACGCGGCGAGCCCTCGGTGGTCTTGTTGATGATGGCGTCGTGGAGGAACATCTCGGCCGAACCGCCAGCGTCCATGCCCGCGAGGTTAACGCAACCGTAGTGACGGGCGATGTCGCACATCACCTTGGTGTTGCAGCCGAACGACGAGCCCCAAGTGGGGTCGCTCGCCTTGTCGATCACGATCACGTAGAGGGTGTTGCCGTCCTCCGAGCAGCCGTAACCTGTGCGGGAGTAGGTCTGCGAGTTGTAGTCGTCGGTATCGTTGGCGGTGGTGTACTCGCCGTTCTCCATCACCAGGGCTAGGCCGGTGATGAAGTTGTCGATCTTCACCTTGGTGTTGTCGGCGTAGGAGTAGTTGGTCTCGACGGTCACGATGTCGCCCACCTGCAGGTCGGCGAACATCGTCTTGTAGTCGCCGCAAAGCACCAATGCGCAGTCGTGGTCGCCCAGGGTTCCTGTACCTGCGTTCAAGCGGATCTCGGCCACCTTGAACGACATGGGCTCGGAGATTTTCCACTCCTGTCCCTCTACGAAGTCGAGAATCAGCTCGGTGGACACTCCCTCTTGCACCTCAAAGTCCCAGTTGCCGGCGTTGTTGATCACTTGCTCAACGGGGAGGAACGACTTGGAGCGGCCGAAGAACGAGTTGTACATGCCGATCTCGGTCGGGCGCACCACCTTATTGATTTCGTGGATATTGGCCTGAGCGCCCGACGGGGATGTCAAGATACCCTCGTAGCGGAGGTGGTTGCAATGGATCTTTTTGTCAACGTCGCATGCGATCATTCCCGAGTGGCTCCAGCCGTAGGCCCAGATGTCGAGGTGGTCGTTGGTCTCGGTGATCATCTGTCCGTTCTTGGCGTGGCCAGCAAAGCAAGAGCCCACCAAGGTGGGGGCATAGGGATACTGCGACGACACGCACCAGAAGTTGCCGTTGGCACCGGCGATGGCCTTCATCTGGTCGTTCGACTGGCGAGCGGCGGCGTTGACCAACAGCTCGGTACCCATGGCCGACTCGTTGGCGGTGGTCGTCTGGATACGATTGTAGGGGTTGGTGACATCCATAATCAACATGTTGATGTTGAGGGGGAATGTCTCGGAGCGCAAGCGCTTGTAGGTGATGCCGGGGCCCACCTGTCGGCTTATCAACTCATCGATCTCATGGGTAGCCCCATCGAGCGTGATCTCATAGGCGGAGGCGCCAGGAGCCACCACAGCGGCGCCCAGCAGCATCCATGCCAATTGTTGTTTTATTTTCATATCCTAAAATTGTGCTAATATTCAACGGAATAAAGTTAGTTATATTGTAGGGTGGCTCCCAAGCTAAAGCATGGGGTTACGTAGAGAGGTGTCGCGCTGCGACAATTCCAGCTCCTTAGCCATTATACTTAATCACTAATCACTAAGACTTAATACCTAATCTTTGTCGCTTTGGAGCCTTGGCGGCGGATCACGATGGTGCCGGGTGCGGGGTTGGCGATGCGGATACCCTGGAGGTTGTAGTACTCAACCGGGCCGTTGGCGTCGTTGCCGGCAACCACGCTCTCGACGCCCGAGAAGTGGCTGTACTCGGTCTCGAGGGCCTTGAACTTGATAGTCTGGGCGCCGTTATAGTCGGCAGTCTTGGGGAAGGTGAATTTCAACGAGTTGAGGGTCAACGGGAAGGAGATCAAGTCGTCCATGTCGCCGAAATCGTCCAACGGGAACTCGACGCGGTAGGTGGTATTGGCGGCGAAGTCGTTGCCGTTGTCGGTGATGTCGACGGCGTTGGTGCGGGTGCTCAGCGGGGTGCGCACATCAGCCGTGACGGTAGCCACAGGGCAGGAGGCCTCAAACTCGATCCACAGGTGCTCAGGCAGCGAGTAGAATTGGGCGGATTTGCTCAAGGTCACCGAGCCACCGGTGCGGGCGGTGGAGGAAAGGGTGAGCGAGATGTTGCCCTCGGTGTCCATCTCCACGTTGGAGGCGCTGGAGCCCTTGACGTTCCAGTCGGCGTAGTCGGTAACAGCCATGAATTGTGCTTCGGGAATCTCGACGGTCACGGTGGCCTGGTCGTTGTACTCGCCGATGGTGGCGTGAATGGTGGTGGTGCCGTTCTTCAAGCCGGTGAGCAGGCCGTCGGCATCGAGAGAGGCAACCTCGGGGTCGTCCACTGTCCAGGTTATGGCGGCGGGGTCGTAGGTGTACACATTGTCGCCAATGGTGGCCGTAACTTCCATGGTGTAAGTGCGATAGCCGTCAAGAAGGATGTTGTGGATACGGATTGTGACGGGGGCGTTTACCACGGTGATATCCTTGGTCACCGACACCGAGCCGTAGCTTGCGGTCAAGCCACCGGTCATCGATGTGGGGCCAGCGATGAAGGTCGAGCCGTCGCAGGAGCCCAGCGCGGGCTCGCACGAGAGGGTGAAGTCCTTGAAGTCGTAGTCGATGATGTCGCCGTATTGGTTGTAGGCGATTACTTGTGGGGTGAACGATGAGTAGCTTGCGGCCTGAAGGTTAAGGTCGTAGAACTCAAGCTGGGCTACCTCCTGGTCGTCCTGCGGGGCGATTGAGCATAGGAACCAACCGTTGCTCACGGCGCGGGGCGAGCCCTCGGTGGTCTTGTTGATAATCTGGTCGTGGAGGAACATCTCGGCCGAACCGCCGGCGTCGAAGTTTGCCATGTTCCATGCGCCGTAATGCTTGGCGATATCACACATTACCTTGGTGTTGCAACCGGCCGACGAGCCCCACACGGGGTCGCTGGCCTTGTCGATTACCACCACGTAGAGCGTCTTGCCGTCCTGCGAGCAGCCGTAGCCGGTGCGGGAGTACACTTGCGAGTTGTAGCTCTCCGAGTCGTTGAAGGTGGTGTATTCGCCATCCTCCATCACCAGGGCGTTGCCGCAGATGAAGTTGTCGAAATATAGCTTGGTGTCGGTGTATTGCGAGGAGTCGGTTTCATCGTAGTCGCGACGGTAATAGTTGGTTTGAACGTTGAGGATGTCGCCCACGGCCAGAGCGTCGAGCACAGCCACCTTGTCGCCGCGGCCCACCAGGGCCATGTCGTGGTCGCCCAGCGTGCCGGTACCGGCGTTTTGGCGTATCTCCTTCACCTCAAATTTCATCACCTTGGAGATTTGCCACTCCTGACCCTCCACAAGGTCGAGGATCACCTCGGTGCAATCGCCGTTGACGATGTTCCAAGCGGCCTTGCCGTTCTCGTCGGTGTACTGGTCGACGGGGCGGAACGTCTTCGACTGGCCGTAGAAACGGTTGTACATGCCTATCTCGTCGGTGCGCACCACCTTATTCACTTGATAGATTTGGGTTTTTGAGATTTTGTCGTGGTTGATGTAACCCTTGAAGAAGTAGTGACCGCAGTGAAGCACCTTGTCGATGTCGCAACCCATCACGCCGGTGTGCTTCCAGCCGCCGTTCCATTTGTCGTTGTGGGTGTTGGTCTCGGTGATCATCTGGCCGTTCTTGGCGTGGCCGCCGTAGCAGGTACCGATGAGCGTGGGGCTCCAGGGCTCCTGCGAGGATACGCACCAGAAGTTGGCGTTAGCGCCGGCAATCACCTTCAGCTCGTCGGTGGTTTGGCGCGCGGCGGCCTTGACGAGCATCTCGGTGCCTTGGGCACTCTCGTTGGCCGTGGTCGTCTGCACGCGGTTGTATGGATTGTTAAGATCCATAATCAACATGTTGATATTCAATGGGAAAGTCTCGGAGCGGAGACGTTTGTAGGTAATACCGGGCCCCACTTGACGCGAGATCAACTCGTCGATCTCGTGAGTCTTGCCGTTAAGCTCGATTTCATAGGCGTCGACCGCTGGCACTGCAATAGCGGCCGACAACAAGGGGAGTAAAAATTTCTTCATATAAGATTGTTATTATGTTTTCTGTCAGGTATTTCCGCCTCGGCGGAGATTAAAGTTATTACGTTCTACGTCAGGTGTTTAAGGTTATCCGTTAGGTACAATCACACTTTGCCGCAAAGGTAATGCTAAAAATTCGTATTTACTACATAATTTTTGTTAAATACCCTATCCCATTTATTAATGTATCTAATCGGCAGTAGCTCCGCGCTAGGTTTCATTCGAATTAAATCGATTTAAAATTTTAATATAAATCCCCATCTCGCTTCGATAAAATCCCGCCACGTTAAAGTTTTAGTTAATATCCTTGCTAAAAGCGCCATAAATCGCCGATTTTTCCGTAATTTGCATATATGAAACACTCGCTTACACTCATCCTCTCCGGCCTGTTGCTGGCCGCTCTCATAATCGGTTGCGCCACCGACGAGCCCTCCACGCCAGGCAACATGGACGGCGCCACTGGCTCCGGCACCACCACTGGTGGTACCGACCCTTCCTTCGACTCCACAATCTCGGCCTGGGACGGCCAAACAGCCACCGACGCCTCCAGTGCTTCCAACGTCGGCACCGACAAGGACATATACCACGAGCTCAACACGTTCTCCAACGTCCTGACAATCACCTATAACGGCACCTCGGCTTCCTACACCTCCACCAACGACAACATCATCGTCTACCATACCGGAGCCCACGTCACCGTCGACATGCTTACCAACGATGTCGACAAAACGGAGATCATTCTCCGTGGCGCCTCTTCCGACGGCTCGCTAAAAGTCTATGGCGCAAGCAAACACAAGTTGACGCTCGACGGCGTTTCCCTCACCTCCTCCCGCGGGCCGGCCATCAATTCGCAATGCAAAAAACGAGTGTACATAGCCCTGGCCGACGGGTCGTCCAACTCCCTCACCGACGCCTCCGCCTACGATTCCGATTATCAGTATCTTAACGGCGGCACAGTCGACACCGAGGACCGCAAGGGATGCCTCTTCGCCGAGGGCAACATCATCTTCAGCGGCGCGGGCACGCTCCAAGTAAACGGCAAGATGAAGCACGGTGTGTGCACCGACGGCTACATGGTGTTGCGCCCGGGCGTGACGCTTGTGGTCAACGAGGCCGCCAAAAATTGCATCCACGTCAAGGGTGATGAGGATGACAATATGGGTATTCAAGTGCTTGGCGGTCTGATATATACCTACACCTCCGCCACCGCGGGCAAAGGAATAAAATGCGACCGCCAAGTCGACATCCAAGGGGGCCAACTCCTGCTCAACGTGTCGGGCGGGGCCGAATACGACAAGGACGAGGCCGACACCTCATCGGCCGCCGCTATCAAAACCGACACCTACGTGTCAATCTCGGGTGGCACACATGTGCTAAAAGCCACTGGCACAGCGGGTAAAGGAATAAACGCCGACGGCTACTTCACAATGAGCGGAGGCACCGTCACCGTCACCACCACCGGAGGCAAATTCACCTACAACCGCAACTTCACCTCCTCGCCCAAGGGCGTAAAAGCCGACGGTAACGTCACTATCTCGGGTGGCACGCTAAACGTCCAAGTGACAGGCGCTTCCGATAGCTCAGAAGGTCTTGAGAGCAAGGCCGCGATGACCATTTCGGGTGGTGACGTCTACGTGTGGGCCTACGAGGACGCCATCAACGCCTCCTCGGCGTTCACCGTCACCGGAGGCTCGGTTTTGGCCTATTCGTCCACCTGCGACGGCATCGACTCCAACGGGTCGCTCACTATCTCGGGCGGCAAGGTCATTGGCGTTGGAGGCAGCTCTCCCGAGGGAGGCATCGACTGCGACTCCTCATCCAAATTCCTCGTCAACGGTGGCACCATGATCTCCCTCGGAGGGACCTTGCAGACCACCCCCTCGTCATCGTCCAAGCAACGCACGGTCGTGGCCAACGGCGTAACCGCCAGCAAAGGAGCCGTAATGCAAGCTCTTGACTCTTCGGGCAATAGCTTACTCTCCTACACGCTCCCCCGAAGCCTCTCCAGCGGCAACTTCACCTTCAGCGTCCCCGGCCTCACCTCGGGCGTCACCTACACTCTTCAATGCGACGACACCACCCTCGCCACCTTCACCTGCTCCTCCATGATCACTACCATCGGTTCCTCCTCGGGAGGAATGGGCGGCAACCCCGGCGGCTGGCGCTAACTGCCCGATTTCCACCTTTTACAGCGCCAATTTGCTCGTTTTGCAAGAATTTGCTAACTTCGCGGTAAGTTGGAATTAAAATCTTTGCAAATGATTGAGAAAATCAACGCGTTGAAGGCTGTAATCCAAGCCTTGACAGCCAATAGCCCCGAAGAGGCTGAGGCCCTGCGCATCAAATATTTAAGCAAAAAAGGGGTGATAACGGGTCTGTTCGCCGATTTCCGCAACGTGCCCGCGGAGCAGAAAAAGGAGGTGGGACAGGCCATTAACGAGCTGAAAACACTCGCCACCGAACGCATCAACGCCCTCAAGGAGTCGACCTCGGCCGTCGACACCTCGGCGCTGGGGCTCGACTTGACGCGCTCGGCCGCTCCAGTGGCCCTGGGCACGCGCCACCCGCTGTCGATCGTGCGCGAGGAGATCATCGCCATCTTCCGCCGCTTGGGCTTCACCATCGCCGAAGGCCCTGAGATTGAGGACGATTGGCACGTGTTCTCTTCGCTCAATTTCGCCGCCGACCACCCCGCGCGCGACATGCAGGACACGTTCTTCATCCAACGCGAGCCCGACGTGTTGCTGCGCACCCACACCTCCTCGGTGCAGACCCGCGTGATGGAGCGCCAAAAACCGCCAATCCGTATCATCTGCCCGGGCCGCGTCTACCGTAACGAGGCCATCTCGGCACGCGCCCACTGCTTCTTCCATCAGGTGGAGGCCCTTTACGTGGACAAGAACGTGTCGTTCGCCGACCTGCGCCAGACGCTGCTCTACTTCGCCCAGGAGATGTTCGGCCCCGAGACCAAAATACGCTTGCGTCCCAGCTACTTCCCGTTCACCGAGCCCTCGGCCGAGATGGACATCTCGTGCGACCTGTGCGGCGGCAAGGGGTGCTCGTTCTGCAAGGGCACAGGCTGGGTGGAGATCCTTGGTTGCGGCATGGTTGACCCCAACGTGCTGGAAGCCAACGGTATCGACTCCCGCGAATACACTGGTTTCGCCCTCGGAATGGGAATCGAGCGCATCACCAACCTCAAGTATCGCGTCAAGGACCTGCGCATGTTCTCGGAGAACGACCGCCGCTTCCTCGAGGAATTCCAAGCCGCCCACTAACAGGAGGCTGGCGCAATTTTAAAGGAGGAAAGGAGGAAAGGGCTAAAGGACCACCTCCGCTTTAAATCATGAGATTATGACCGCTAAAGAACGTTATGAAGGCTGCCTTAAGTGGTGGGAGGAGAACGATCCCCTGCCGCAAACCGAGCTCCACTACCAATCGTTGTGGCAGCTCCTGGTGGCCGTCATCCTGTCGGCGCAATGCACCGACAAGCGCGTCAACATGATCACCCCGGCTCTCTTTGAGGCCTATCCCACCCCAGCCTCCATGGCCCGCGCTCTCCCCGAGGACATCTACGAATACATCAAATCGGTCACCTACCCCAACTCCAAGTCGCGCAACCTTGTGGCCGCGGCCAAGATGATCGATGAAAAATACGACGGCAAGATACCCAACAATCTTGACGACTTGCTGAAAATCCCCGGCGTTGGCCGCAAAACCGCCAACGTGATGCTCGCGGTGGCGTTTGAGCAAGCCGCCATGCCGGTCGACACCCACGTGTTCCGCGTGGCCAACCGTATCGGCCTCACCCGAGCCTCGCGCACGGTGCTCCACACCGAGAAAACCCTGATGAAAAAGCTGCCCAAGGACCTTGTGGCCAAGACCCACCACTGGCTCATCCTCCACGGGCGCTACACATGCAAGGCTAGAAAGCCCGACTGCGCCGGCTGCGGCCTCAAAGAGTTTTGCAAAGCCTACCAAAAGGAAAGCAAAAACTATACCCTCACCCCCGACACCCTGACCATCCCCAAGGTCAAAAAGAAATCGGCCCCCAAACAATCGGCCCCCAAGCCCCCGAAACGGGGGCTTCCCGAGATTCCCGAGATTCCCGAGATTCCCGGGCTTCCCGAGCCCACGGTAATTAACCCCAATCCCCCCGCCAGCGCCGATGGAGGAAATGTTCCTGTTTCTGATTGAGGTGATCGGCACCATCGCCTTCGCCATCTCCGGCATAAGGCTCGCCTCGGTCAAGCATTTCGACTGGTTCGGCGCCTACGTCGTGGGCCTGGTCACAGCCATCGGCGGAGGCACCCTGCGCGACCTGCTCCTTGACATCCCCGTATTCTGGATGCAAACGTGGTGGTATCTGGCAGTTACCGGCCTGGCGTTCGCCATCGTCGTCCTGCTGCGAGCACAGCTCGTCACCCACAACCGCATGCTGATGATCTTCGACTCCATAGGGCTTGCCCTGTTCGTGGTGATCGGCATCCAGAAAACCCTCGCCTGCGACTACCCCATGTGGGTGGCCATCGTGATGGGCATGATCACCGGAGCCTTCGGCGGCGTGCTCCGCGACATCCTCATCAACGAGGAGCCCATCTTCTTCCGCCGCGAGATCTACGCCACGGCCTGCATCGCCGGAGGCGTGGTCTACTGGATAATCGCCCTTTCGGGGGGCGGCCCCATCGCGCAGCAACTCGCCTGCGCCACTACCGTGATCGGCCTGCGTATGCTCGCCGTGAGATACGAATGGACTTTACCAATATTAAAAGGATAACCGCTAAACCATGGAACTCGCCCGCACCATGCCACAGATTAGCCATCGAACAGTGATACAGTTTGTGAAATACGCCTTGGTAGGCGTGTTGAACACGCTCGTGACGCTGGTGGTGATCTTCGTGTGCAAAAGCCTTTTGAACGTCCCGCTGATGGGTGCCAACGCCATCGGATACGGGGCTGGTGTGATCAACTCTTTTATCTGGAACAAGACCTGGGTGTTCCGCTCCGACAAGGATTTCCGCCGCGAGGCGTTGAAGTTCCTTGGCGGATTCGCCCTGTGCTACGCGCTGCAGGCCGCGGTCGTGTGGACCTTGTCGGTACCGATGGACTGGGCCGACCAGATCTACAACCCGCTTCCGGGCATCGTCTTCTCGGGCTACGCCGTGGCCACCATCCTGGGCAACGTCGTCTACACCATCGCCAACTTCATCTACAACCGCGCCGTCACCTTCAAATAACTCCCCCATCCCTCTCCCCGAATGACAACCGCCCAGCCACGCAACTCGCTATCCTCTTAACCCTTGCATATCGCCTTCTATCCATAGTTTCCCTAACTAAAACACAGATTTGCATCTTTACTGATTTATCCCCGTCAGTCGAAGAGGGTGGGGTCGGGCAGTAGCTTGAAGGTGAGGCGATGGTAGGGCGAGGGGCCGTGGGCAGCAATCGCCGCGCGATGGTCGGGGGTGGGATACCCTTTGTTTTTCGACCAATTATACTCTGGGAATTGCTCGGCGAGGCGTCGCATGGCCTCGTCGCGGTGGGTTTTGGCCAAAATCGAAGCCGCGGCGATGTTGCCGAAGCGCCCGTCGCCCTTGACAAACGTCAGCCACGGCACGTCGCGCCACGGAGTGAAGCGATTGCCATCCACTATCACCCCACCAGGGACAATGCCGAGGGCGTCCAACGCGCGATGCATGGCGAGAATCGAGGCTCTCAGGATGTTAATCTTGTCGATCTCCTGGGCTGTCACCTCACCCACGCCCCATGCCACGGCCTCAGCCTCGATTATTGGCCGCAATTTCTCGCGACGCGCCTCGGCGACCTGCTTGGAATCGTTGAGCCATGGGTGGTGGAAGTCGTCGGGGAGGATCACAGCGGCCGCAAACACGCTTCCGGCCAGGCATCCGCGACCAGCCTCGTCGGTGCCAGCCTCCTGGCGGCCAAATATGTAGCAATTGGGGAGCATTCTATACCTTGGTATACAGGCCGTAGCCGCGGCCCGAGCGGTTGACAAGATAGGGGGCGTAGGGGCCCATTTTCTTGCGCAGGCGCGAGATGTTGACGTCGACGGCGCGGTCGGCCACCTTCTTGTCACGGGGCCACACGCGTTCCTGGATCTCGTCACGAGGGAACAATCGGTTGGGGCTGTGCATGAGCAACAGCAGGATGTCCCACTCGGTGGGGGTCAACTCCACGCGCCTACCATCGACGGCGAACGTGCGGGCCTGCTCATCGATGTCCAGGCCGTCGATCCGGGCCACTTCCTCCTCCACCTCAACGGGCGTGGGCGCCTGCACGCCGTAGCGACGCATCAGCGAGGCCACCTTGGCCAGCACCACGCGCAGCGAGAACGGCTTGATGACGTAGTCGTCGGCCCCGGCGTCAAATCCGGCGATCATCTCGTCCTCCGAGTCGGAGGTGGTGCATATCATCACCGGCACGCGTGCCGAACGTGCTCCGTTCTTGAAGCTACGCAGCAGGTCCAAGCCCTTCATGTCGGGGAGATTTATGTCCATGATCACGAGCACGCAGTCTTCGATATGCTCACCGAGGGCATCCTGGCCGTTGGCGCAAGGCACGACATCATAGCCCTGTTGCTTGAGGTTGACGGCCATCAAGCTACGGGTTACCTCTTCGGGA
Organism: Bacteroidales bacterium; assembly: GCA_021205635.1. Taxonomy (GTDB): domain Bacteria; phylum Bacteroidota; class Bacteroidia; order Bacteroidales; family Muribaculaceae; genus JAJPXC01. Next base: position 17,717 of record JAJPXC010000098.1, read on the forward strand.
TCGATGATTACGATTCGTCGGTGGTTGAGCATAAAGTGTAGATTGCGTTACAGTGATCTATGAATGGTTATCGCAAAAATAGTCGATTTGTGCCAAAAAAGCGACAATTGTAACACAATTTTATAAGATTTGTAATTGAAAAGGACATCTATTTGGCCTTTCATTCTTTAATCCTTTAATTGTTAAAGGAGGAAAGGATGAAAGGAGGAAAGGATTTATGGAGGCTTATCGTTTGGCGGTGGGGCGGCGGAAGTCGGCCTTGAGGGTATCGACCACGTTGATGATATAGTCGCCTATCTTCTCGAGGTCGGCGATGATATCCATGTAGAAGATACCACTCTGGTAATCGTAATGTTGGTCGTTGATGTTGGTGACGTTGCCCTGTCGCAACTGGTTGCGCAGGTTGTTGATCTCGCGCTCCTTGTTGTAGGAGTGGATCAGTTCGGTTTCGTCAACGCCCTCAATGTCGGTCAACTCCTTGACCATCATCGACATTGCCTCATGCACGTAGCCGAACATCATATCGATATTGGCATATATCTCCTCGTTGAACGGCGCCTTGTTCTCCTGCTTTCGTATCAGGGTCTTGGAGATGCCGTAGCAGGAGTCGGCGATCGACTCGATCTCGCTCACGATGCGCAGCAGGCCGGCGATATGCAACTTGCCCTCGTTGGAGAGGCGACCCTCGGCGCATCGGTTGAGGTAGTGGGCGATCTCGATCTCCATGCGGTCGGAGATATCCTCGTATTTCTCAAGCCGCGAGTAGAGCCGGTTGAAGTCCTCCGAGCCTTCTTTGGTGTGCACCAGGTCCTTGGCCATGGTGATCATGCGCTCCATGCGCTGGGAGTAGACGCCGATCTCCTTCTCGGCCTGGGCGATGTTGAGCTCGGAAGCGGAAAGCAGACCCGAGGAGATGTAGCGCAGCTGGAACTCCTCGTCCTCCTTGTGCTTGGCGGGCACGAGCCATTCCACGATCTTGACGTAAACGCCCGTGAGCCAAATCATTATCGAGAGGTTGATGAGGTTGAACACCGTGTGGAACACCGACAGGCCGAACGATACGCTCACCTGCATCGCCATGATCGATTTCAGCGCACTATGACCCTGGGGTAGCGACCCGTCGAACAAGTGGTTGTAAATATCGGGATCGGTGGCCTCCAGGTGCTTTACAAAGGCTGTCAGGTCGGTGGGATTGCCTTGGCCTATCACCTCGGTCAGCCAGACGTTTAAGTTGCAGAAGGGGTAGAATATCGCCAAGCACCATATCAAGCCGAACACGTTGAACAGCAAGTGCCCCATGGCCGTTCGCTTGGCCGCGACGTTACCGCTCATCGACGCAAGCAACGGGGTGACTGTGGTACCGATATTGGAGCCCAGGATGATGGCGCAAGCCAGGTCGAACGTGATCCAGCCTTTGGAGCACATAATCAGCGTGATAGCGAAGGTGGCGGCCGACGATTGGATAATCATCGTCACGATCACGCCCACCAACAGGAAGATAATCACCGAGCCGAATCCCATCGAACTGTACTTCTGCAGGAAGGCGAACATCTCGGGATTGCTCTGAAGATCAGGCACATATCTCGAAATCATCGACAGGCCCATGAACAGGAACGCGAAGCCTATCAAGAACTCGCCGATCGACTTGTTTCTACTCTTCTTGGCGAACAGCAACGGCACCGAAAGGCCGATCAGCGGCAACGCGAACGCCGAGATGTCGACCTTGAAGCCGAACAATGCGATGACCCACGCGGTGAACGTGGTACCCACGTTGGCGCCCATGATCACGGCCATTGACTGGGCCAATGTCATCAAGCCCGCGTTCACGAAGCTGACGACCATCACCGTCGAGGCCGACGAGCTCTGGATCAACGCTGTGATAAAGAAGCCGGTTAACGTCCCTGTAAAGCGGTTGCGGGTCATGGCCGACAGGATATTGCGCAAGCGGTCGCCGGCGGCTTTTTGCAGACCCTCACTCATCACCTTCATTCCGTAAAGGAACAGGCCGACGGCTCCTAAGAGCCCCAAGAAATCGAGTATACTATAATTCATTGAGAATATGGATTGTAGCTTTTATCGCTCGGCCGCCGCGTGGTTATGGGTGTTGGGGAAGCCTTTGCGGTGGCAAATTTACCAAAAATTTCACTACATTTACCAATTGTAACAAAAATTCCGCTTTTAATTTGTAACTTCGCGGGTGAAAGCATGTGAAGGCTCCCGCAAGGGATTAATAGGGAACGCCGTGAGATCCGGCGACAGTACCCGCTGCTGTAATTCCCCGCCACAAGCCCGCGCACATCGCCACTGGATTGCCATAAAGGGAAATAAACCATCCGGGAAGGCGCGCCGGCTGAGGGGGAAGAGTCAGAAGACCTGCCTCGCAAGCCTGAAGCGACACGCGACGTGTCGCCGCAGCCTTATGTCGCCGGGAATAGCGACAATATAAGTGTTAAGTGATAGTTATTAGTGATTAAGTATGATAGCTATCCTGGTGTTATTCTCCACGGCATAAGGCTTTTGACAAGATACATTTTAATTTATAGCCTTATGAAAATGAAAAAACAGTGTTTATTCGCCTTGTTGGCGATCTCTTTTGCGGCTTTCTCGACCAAGGCCGACCAATTGGTCGTTGGTGACTTCGAAGACGTGCAGCTCGAGGCCGAAAGCTTCTGGTATAGCACCACCGAGGGCACTACCTGGAACACCGGCTCGTTCCAACTCATCGCCAACAACCATTTCGACTACTACGCCGACGGTTACGCCGCATCCAACCTCACTGGCACCTCCTTCAGTGATTACTCAGTCGACTCCTACCGCTCAGCCGCCAACGGTGGCCACAATTCGTCGAATTTCGGCGTCTTTTACCCCGCTTGGCCCAACGACCAAAGCTACTTTACGGTTGTCAACAACGCTAGCGGCGACGTCATCCCCGGAATGTACGTCACCAACAACGCCTACGCCTACGCCTCGATGAGCCAAGGTGACGCCTTCGGCCTCAGCGCGTTCGCCCAGGGCGACTTCTTCACCGTCACATTTACCGGCTACGACGTTGACGGCCAAGTGACTGGCTCGGTCGACTTCAAGCTCGCCGACTATACCTCGGACATCGAGGCCGACCACTACATCCTCCACACATGGGAATGGGTCGACCTTTCCTCGCTCGGCACCGTGCGCAACCTCCTGGTCACCTTCTCGGGCTCACAGAACAACGACTGGGGCTTGATGATCCCCACTTACGTGTGTGTCGACGACCTGGGGTGCACGCCTACGATCGAGGGAGAGTATGACGTGGAGCTCAACACCTCCACTCCTACCCTGGTAAGCTTTATCTCGGTATTCGGCGACCCTGCCGACGACGGTTCAACTTACACTTACGCCATCCTCGACGACATCTCGGCTGTGGAAGGCATGATCGTCCAGAATCACGGCGACCATTTGATGATACAAGGCACAACCGACGGAGCTAAGGCGTCGCTGCTGGCACGCGTTACCAACCAGGGGCGCTCCCACTACAAGGCTATCAACCTGGCAGTTAACGACAGCGGCGCTGTAAACAGCATCGACGCCGACCAAGCCACCGAGGCTGTTTACTACAACCTCCAGGGTATACAAGTGGCCTGCCCCGTCGCCGGCCAGTTCTACATCGAGCGTCGCGGCACCACAACCCGCAAAATCCAATACTAAACCATCTTAGGCTCCGTTCCACAAAAATAGCGTCCGCGGATATCCCATAAGGGTTCCGCGGACGTTTTTTATCTACCCGCCTGAAAGGTGGGGGGCTATAGGGTGTCGTTGAGGATGCGGGAGGCGAGGCGCTTGCGGTCGTTGCGGTAGTCGCGGGAGGCGAGATATCGCTCGATTGAGGCGGCGTGATGGAGGTTGTGGAGATCGCTGCCGAGAAAGTCGATCATGTCGTGCTCCATGAGCCACAGGGCCATTTGGCGCTGCTCCTTGCCGTAGTGGCCCGAGAGGCTCAGCAGGTTGACCTGAAAGAGCGTGCCCTCGTCGTGGAGCTTTTGGTAGCGTTTTTTCTGCGTGTAGTAATAGGTGTAGCGCTCGGGATGGGCGAGAATGGGGGTGTAACCGTTTACCTTGATCTGGAACAGGGTTTGGTCCAAGCCCCAAGGCTCGGAGATGAATGAGTTTTCGACCAACAGGTAGTCGCCGGGCAGGGGACAAATTTTCTTCTCCTCAAATTGGCGCTTGAACAGGTCGTCGAGACGATACTCGGCGGAGTGGCTCAATTTAACGGGCATGGCGTGGGTGTCGAGTACTGCCTGTATTTGGGCCATCGCGGCGTCCATTGTCTCGGGGGTGTTTTCGAAAGTGCCCTCGGTTACGTGGGGTGAGGCGATGATACGTTCCACGCCCCAGTCGAGCATACGGCGGATGAGCGTGGCCGACATGTCGGGGCTTGGTGAGCCGTCATCTATGCCGGGCAGCACATGGCAATGTATATCGGTAGTGAAAAATAGACGTTCGGGTTGCGCGTTTTTTCTTGAGAAGAAGTTGAACATGAGAGATATCGATAGTCTTCAGTTAGTGCCGGGGGATAGGTATACGCAGGGTGTGCCCGCGGTGTTTCCGACCGCGAAGTTACCAAAAATCCCCGATTGCGCAACAAGATTGCGGGTAAAAACGAAATTAGCACCACGGCTCTTTCATTTAAATCAAAATTCAGCGTATAGTTCCCTTACCCGACTCT
>JAJPXC010000159.1 GCA_021205635.1 Bacteroidales bacterium
CCGCCAGTCTTTTTTGTGCCCTTACGGCTCAGACACACTGCTTGGGACAGTATCAGCCAAATACCTGAGGTCCTGGCAATTGGTGTCGTCCATACCGATAATCACGTCAAACTCGTCGAAATCGCTCGGCTTCACCTGGCGACACCGGTGGTTGAGCGCCAATCCGCGCTGACGGGCGTGCACAAGCATGCGTCGGTCGGGTTGCTGGCCCACGTGCCAACCCCCGATTCCCGCCGAGTCGATCACCCATTCATCAGCGTCGCCCATCTCCTCCACCAGGGCCTTCATCACCCCCTCGGCAGCCGGGCTCCTGCAGATATTCCCCAGGCAAACAAACAATATTTTATGCTTCTTTTTCTCGTCGTTCATAATCTTAACCAGTTAGCCGCTACAGCCATTAGCTCATTATACCATTGGATTTCGTTTTCGCTTCTCTGGGCTATTTCCATGGATTTTTCAAAGAAATGTTGGATATGGGAGGGGTTAGGCGTGAAATCCACGCGGTAGGAATCCTCCACCATTTTTTGAAATATGTTGATTGGCATTGGCACGATTATCGATTTGCCTCCATAAAAGCTTATAGATAGGTGGTGGAGTTGGTAAAAATGGGCAACGCATGCAGCATTAATTGTTGGGGCAAGAAGTAACGCATAGGCAGGTTTCCCTGAAGATTTTTTTAATTTACCGAGGTGACGGCTAACCGGCTCTCCCTCCATCTCATATTGTTTTTGTCCTTCGGCAGTGGTTACCTCCACGGCCACTGAAAACGTGCTATAATCACATATCACATCAGCCACATTACCCTGAGCCGTTGACATAGGATTCCCATAGTCATCAAAATGGAGATTAGCAGTGATTTTCCCACCGTTTAGCATTGTCATGGCGCGCCAAGCGTTCCATTCCAGCATTAAAGAAGGGTCATACAGATCCTTGTTTAGGATTTGGCTGAAAGTGTGCTGTATATCTTCGTACAGGCTATAATTTTTTATGCGAGTAACCTGTGTAGAGATACTTTGGTCACGACGAGCCTTGACCATTGAGTTGAAAAGCGACTTCAAACTCTCTGTATCTAGGTCAACAGGGGGCACAAATTCAGGAAATTCCTGTCGGAAACGGTTTATTATGTTGTCACGATCGTCGCTGTAAAGGGCAGGGATAGCTGGATTGGAAAGATATGCCAGATACGACTGCTCATCATCGATAAAACAGGGATTACGATCAATCGATTGCAATAAAAAGTCAACATCAGGAATACGAGAGGGAACGATCGACAATGATTTCCCTATATAAGAGACCTCAACCAATCCCGTCGCCCTCAAGTAACGGAATGCCGCATCGGCATAGTCTCTCATATTCTGAGCCTTTGTGGCAACAAATTTTTTCAAGGAAATGCCTTGGCTTTCCCGGGTTTTTATGTTACCAGCCTTAATAGTGTCTCCATATACTCCAAGAATTTCTTTTTCCAAATATTTAGCCTTGAAGGTGCGGTAGCTTTGAGAGTTGTTGGCAATACGTTCTTGACGGAAGCGGGATATTTTGGCCACAATTTCGTTAAAAAGGCGCCAATCGGTAAGTTGCAAACCGAATATCTGAAGCTCGTCAAATTTCAAGGTTCCTAAATGGCGTATAAGCCTCAGTAATTCCAAATAAGGCCTCACATTGAATTGTGCAGCCTTTTCTGCTGGCTGATGGAAAGGGGAAGGGAGTTGAAATTTAAGGAGCTGGCGTAAAAATATCTCATCAGTATTGGTGCTTTCCAGAAGACGTTTTCCAGCTTCGGTAAGGACAATTTTTGGCATTAGCTGGATGAAACCAAGCGCTTTGGGAGCTCGATTAATGCGATCTCGTGCACTAAACGCTGGATCCTTTTCCCCTTTGCCAAAGAAGTAATCTTCGTCACGCAACATCTCCATGAATTGGGCTTGTACTGGCTTAGTCCATTTTTGCCCACTAAAATGATCGGCCAGCAGGCGTATCTCTGGCACCATCTTTTGTGGCGTCCTGGGAGATGTGGTGAGAAATAATATGCGGCTGTTAATGCGTGCCATAAGGCGTTTCTGCTTCAAATAATGCTAACTGGGCGTGCTCGGGCTGTTCTATCTTGTAATTGGATGGAGATATCCATTGCCGTCTATAATTAGCTATTACCAAATGGGAGGCTTGTGATTTGAACCGATTACGGATGTTAACCGCATAATTCTTGGAGTACTCATCAACAATATAACCATGGTAAAGTTCTTCGATGAGAGGTGTACGACCTATCACCATTAAGGCCTTGCATGGGAGGTTCCGGAAGTCGTTGGCCAGACGGATATGCTCCTGTTCACCAAAACCATTCTTGTACTCATCATTACCATAGTCGGAAAAGATGCAGTCGTAGGGAGGATCGAGGAAAACAAAATCATCGGGCTGGCACATGTCAAAAATTCGGCTATAGTCCGTGTTGTAGATCTCGGATCGCTGTAAAAGACGACTATGATCGAGTGTTACTTTGGATGTGTTGAGATGTTGATACCTGCCAAAAGGAACATTGAACTCCCCCTTGGCGTTATAACGAATCATACCTGAATAGGCGGTCTTGTTAATGAAATAGTACAGCAATGCCTCGGAATAAGCTCGTGGTGCTATGCCATTGTACATATCCCTTAGGGCATAATAAAGTCCTTCATTTTTGTCCTCAACTCGTTTGTTGGGATCAAGAGCTTTTAATCGGTCAAACTCAGCCCGATTTAAAGCATATTGTTTTTCTACAAGATCAAGCTCCTGACGTAAACTGTTATACTCGTCCCGCACGCCTCGATAAAACTCTATCAACTTGGTATTAATGTCGTTAACGATGGATTGCCTGGGTTCTAAATGGAAAAATAAAGCACCACCACCCAAAAAAGGCTCCACGTATCGTCCCGAGAATCGGGGTATATGGAGCATGATGTGGGGAATTTCCTTGGATTTTCCTCCCCTGTATTTCACCATGGGTTTCATGATGCAAAGATAAATATTTTTTAGGGAAATACAAAGGGACGGAAGGGATACTTATCAGCCGGGTTGGAGGTGTTTACGAGCCGGTGTAGAGGCAGTGGACGTTACCCACTTTCAATTTGCCGGCCAATTTGATGGGGATACGCTTCGAGTCGGCCGAAATCCAGGCCTCCATGCCGTCGGAGGTCTCCTTGCCGCTGTCGGTGGTGAAGGTGAACGAGATATGGAAGCAACGCCACTCCTTGGAGTCGACCTTTACCTTGTCGTAGCCGAGATATTTGATGGTCACCAACTCCTTTTTGCGACCCGAGAATACGTGGATTTTGTCGGTGTGACCCGAGCCCCACGTCTGGTAGGGGAGGTAGCGCATGTAGTAGTACATTGCGAGCATGTCCATGGCCAGGCCTTGGGCCTCGAGCTTGATCGCGGTGGAGTGAGGCTCGTCGTCCTTACCCTTGCGCTGACCCAGGTGCACGCCCTCGGCGCGGGTGGGATTACCCCACGAGGTGTAAGTGACGATGTCGTGCTTGGTGTCGTCACCCTCATGGGAGTTGTTGATGTATTTCAACGGCTTGAAGCCATCCTTGGCCACAAAGCCGAGCAGAGTGTCGCGCACGGTGAAAAACTTGTCGGCCCACGACGCCGAGCGCGCCGTAAGCTTCGTGTGGTACTCGTTGCCCACGTTTTTGAGAGTCAAAGTGGCCTCGCCCGACTTCTTGTTAATCAGGCCCCACTTGAACATCACCTTATAATTAAGGGTCTCGTTCTGCAGGTTGCTCGGCACGGTCGCCCACACCATCACGGCCACTACGGCCGCTAATATCGATAAAAAAATCTTCTTCATACAACTAATAAGACATTCCTTCACCAAAAAAGTTTAAAACGCCTTTCACCCTTCATCCTTAATCCTTTATCCTTTACCCGAAGGGTAGCATATCCCGTGACGACTGCTCGATACGCTTGTTGCGCCAGCACTTACGGCACACGGCGATATAACGGTCGTCGCCGCCAATCTCCACCTGGTCGCCCTCCTCGACGAAATCGCCGTTGGAGTCGATACGGGCGTTGACGATCGTCTTGTGCCCGCATGTGCAGGTCGACTTTATCTCGTCGATGGTGTCGGCGATCTCGAATAGGCGACGAGAGCCCTCGAAGAGGTGAGTTTGGAAATCGGTGCGCAAGCCGTAGCATATCACGTTGCAGCCCATGTCGTCGACCAGGCGCGACAATTGGTCGACTTGCTCGGCCGACAGGAACTGCGCTTCGTCGATAAGGAACCACTCGATCATCCTCCCCTGCTCGCGCATCATCTTGCGGGCCATGTGGTAGAGGTCCGAGTCGGCGTAAATCCATTGGCACTCGCGCTCGATGCCGATGCGGGAGCGGATCACGTTTTTGGCCTCGCGGGTGTCGATGCGGGGCTTGAAGCATGCGTAGGGCATGCCGCGTTCCTCGAAATTATATGCTGTGGTGAGGAGCATGGCCGTTTTGGCCGAGCCCATCGTGCCGTATCTAAAGTATAGTTTGCCTATGCGGTTCATGGTCGTGGATTGGTTTGAGTTGACAAAGATACAACTTTTCGCGCATGTTGCCACGCGCATATAAGGGAATTTTTGTAATTTTGCGGGGATATTTCTAAAGCGAATGAAGATTTTTTCTACACAACAAATAAAGGAGATCGACCAGTACACCATCGAGCAGGGTGGAGTGGCCGCCGTCGAGCTTGTGGAGCGTGTGGCTGAGGGCATCGCTTGCGAGATCAGTTCGCGCTGGACGCAACGCAAGCCCGTGGCCATCTTCGCCGGTCCCGGCAACAACGGCGCCGACGCCTTGGCAGTGGCCCGACTGCTGGCCGAGCAGGGCTTTCACCCCGAGGTGTTTTTGTTCAACATCGGCGGCAACCGCTTGACCGAGGAGTGCCGCGTGATGCGCGACGCTCTGGCCCAAACGCCCGGAGCCGAGTTGACCGAGGTGGTGTCCAACTTCTCCATGCCTTACTTGACGAGCAACCACTTGGTGGTCGACGGCCTGTTCGGCTCGGGCCTCTCACGACCCCTCACGGGCGGGTTCGTGTCCTTGGTTCACTATATTAATGAATCACGCGCGACGGTAGTGTCAATCGACATTCCCTCAGGCCTTTACGGCGACTGGAATCCCGAGGTGATCAACCGCAACGTAATCCACGCCACGTTGACCATCGCTATTCAAGCACCGCGGTTCTCGTTCTTCATCGCCGATTATGCCGACATCATCGGCGAGTGGAAGGTGTTGGATATCGACTTGGACGCCAAGAAGATACGCGAAACTCCGGCTATGTGCCACCTAGTGGAGAAAAACGACATTCGCCGCATGTTGAAACGTCGCCCGTCCAACTGCTCAAAGGCCGATTTCGGTTCGGCGGTGATCTACGCCGGTAGCTACGGCATGATGGGCGCGGCTGTGTTGGCCACCCGTGGCGCCTTGCGCTCGGGGGTGGGCAAGGTCACCATCTCCTCCCCCCGTTGCGGCTTTAACATCCTGCAATCAACAGTGCCCGAGGCATTGTACACCGAGGATCGCAACGACTTGATTATCACCGAAATCGCCCCACAGCACCAGTACAACGCCATCGCCATAGGCCCGGGCATCGGCACTCATGCCCCCACGGTGAAGGCTCTGGAGGATTATCTGGCTGGCAACACCAATCCCGTGATTCTCGACGCCGACGCCCTGAATTGCATCGCCTCGCGCCCCGCAATGCTGTCGACCATCCCCATCCTGTCGACAATCACGCCCCATGCGGGCGAATTTGACCGCCTGTTCGGCTCGCAAGTGTCCCACGAGGCACGCCTGCGCAAAGCCGTCGAGGCTGCTCGTTACTACAACATATTCATCATCCTCAAGGGACGTTACACGGCTGTCGTGCGCCCCGACGGTAAGATCTATTTCAACAATTCCGGCTCACCCGCCATGGCCACCGCCGGCGCTGGCGACGTGCTCACCGGCATACTCGTATCGCTCGCCGCTCAAGGCTATTCGCCTGAGTATGCCGCGATTATGGGCGTATTCATCCACGGTTACGCTGGCGAATTAGCAGCCGCCGAAAATGGTGAATACGGCGTAACCGCCTCCGACATCGCCCGCAATGTGGGTCGAGCCATCAAAGAAATCATGAATTCTGGAAAATGAAACGTATAGCCCTCCCCCTCCTCGCCATCGCCCTTTGCGGTGTGTCCGCGCTTGGCCAAACCACCCAAAAGTTCACGGCCACCAAGGCCAACGATTACGTGCTCGCCTACACGCTCCCCAACACCGTGCTCGACCTTGTGATCGAGACCGAGCTCACCGAGCGCGCCCCGGGCGAGTTCTACAAGTATGCAAAAAAATACCTCAAGGCCAACGACCCTATTGCCGCGCCCTCTCGCTCAATCACCGTCAAGAGCGTCACCATCGTGCCCCGAGGCGTGGCCAATCCCGAGGAACGCTACGGCGTGAAGTTTTCGGCCGGCAACCCTCCTTTCATGATTCTCAACGATCAGGGCTTACCCTTGGCAATCAACACCGAAACGGTGTACGAGGGTCCAGTTGTTACCCTCCCTGTCGCTCAGGCCGCGGCCCCCACGCCGCTTGAAACCGACGCCGCCCGCCAAGCCCAAAGCCAGGACATGCTCAACGCCACATCGACAGCCAAGCGCGCCGAGTTGGCAGCCGAGCAAATTTTCGCCCTGCGGGAATCCCGCAATGAAATCATCTCGGGCCAAAGCGAGAAAGCTTTCCCCGACGGCAAGTCGCTCCAATTGGCCTTGGACAACCTCAATGCCCAGGAAGCCGCTCTCACCGCTATGTTTATGGGCACCGAAAAGGTATCGACCCAGGTTTCCACCATCACCTATGAGCCGTTTGACGACGTCGACGACCAAGTGGTGGCCCGTGTGTCGGCCAACGCCGGCTCAGCCGTTGATCCTGACGACCTTACGGGCGATCCCGTCTACCTGTCGTTGCAAATCATCGAGGAGGGCCGCATGCCAGTGGATGACAAAGGCAACACAGTCGCTTTCCCCAAAAACGGCTTCGCCTACACCATCCCCGGCAAAGCCATCGTCACAATCAGCTACGACGGTCGCCAGATGGCCCGTCAGCAAGTGGAACTGGCCCAAGCGGGCGTCACCTATGGTTTGGCGCCCAACCTCTTCACCGACAAAAAAGCGCCCATGTACCTGATCATGGATCCCACCACCGGCGCCACCCGCGAGCTCGGCCCCGCCACCCGCTAAGTTCTTACTTGATAGAGTCGGAAAAAGTTCTCAAGGATACAACATTTGTCTTTGGGAAGGGACATTCTTTCACTTCCTCAAAATGTCTGTCGTTGGTGAAAATATAATCGGCTTGGGCTATTATAGCACAATCCACGAATTTATTGTCGTCCGGATCAGCCGTGATAAGATTGAACCTGAATTGCGGAGAGTTGTGATAATATTTCGTGATACTCGTTGATGATTTCATTGGAGACACATAGAATAAATTGCCCTTCCAAAAAAGCGTCCCATACGGGCCGATAAGGACTTCTTCGCGGGATAATCTGGATAAGGCAATTGGTGTCTAATACAATGTAACGGCTCATTCTACTTGTAGGGCGTGCGGTAATGGGCTGTTTCCCAAGAGGCCAAAGTTTCGGCATTTATTTTCCCCTCGTCAAAAAGTTTGTCAAGAGCCGCATCAGCACGTTTAGCGAAGTAATCAGTAATCACTTGCTTCAATTCGTTGACCTCCTCGTCGGTATTCAACGAGGAAACGGCATTTAGTACCGCAATTTGGGCTTTATTTAATGTTCCGTTGATCATATCTTCCTTTTTCTGCAAATATACAACAATTTCATGAAGTATCAAGTTTTTATCCTTCGAAGGGGGCGGGGCCTTGGCGGATGATGGTGGGGGAGGTTGAATCCAGGAGGGAGACGATTGTGGAGGGCTCGAGGGAGCCTTCGCCGCCGTCCACGACGTAATCCACCGAGCCGGAGTAGGAAAGGGCGATCGACTCGGGGTCGCGGCCTTCGTCGGGGGCGTCCTGGTCGTAGCGTATCGAGGTGGACAGCACGGGGTTGCCCATAGCCTCGGCCATACGACGGGCGATGGCGTTGTCGGGGATGCGCACGCCCACGGTTTTGCGGCCCTTAAATACTTTGGGCAGAGTGGTCGCCGCTGGCAAGATAAACGTGTAGGGGCCAGGAAGATATTGTTTCAGGATGGCGAACGCTCGGTTGTCGATTTTGGCGTATTGCGCGGCTTGTGAGATGTCGGCGCACACAATCGACAGGGCTTCCTTTTGCGGATTGATCCCTTTGAGTTTGCAAATTCGCTCAATTGCTTGATTATTAAGGGCATCGCATCCGATGGCGTAAAGCGTGTCGGTGGAATAGATGGTGATGTCGCCATCCTTGAGCGCGGCTACTACCTCGTCGATGTGGCGCTCGTTAATGTTGTCGGGATATATGCGTAGTACGTTCATAATCAATAATATACAATCGTTGGGAAGGATTGCTTGCCCATGTGGAACAGCGAGGCGCGGATTTGCTTGACGCCAGCCGCTGAGATGGGACTCTCATACACTGCACTGTCTTCCGTAGGATTGCTACCATCGGTGGTGTAGCGAATCACGGCCTTGGGGTAAGGCGAGTTCATAACTATCTGATTATCTATGGCTTTCACTCCTGGCTGGCGCAGGTGGAAGTTGACTCCCTTGCGAGCCAATGCCGGCAATTCGCGTTGGTCGATTACGGCGTTGAATTGGCCGGGGGTATAGGTGGCGTTGGCATTCCAAGCGCGCTCCGCTAGGCCTAACATCTTGGGCAACAAATGGGATTCCACTTGCGAGTAGTCGCGGATAGTTTCGCCGAACAGGTGTCCGGATACTCCCAAAATCCCCCCGCGGTCGTCCTCGTCAACAACGCACAACTCGTAGGGATAGCCCGCCAAGGTGGTGAATTCATCGACATTGCCGCCCCATGTCAACCCCTTCTCCAAGGGATGGTTGTTGTAGGCTTGGTCGAGATAAAAATGGTCGACGTTGCTGATTATCACGGGGAAACCATTGCTTATTGCCTCGGGAGCACGGGAGCCCTTGGAGGAGGTCCAGAAGTTGACCGAATAGACTTCCGGGGCGACCGAGTCGTCGAATTCCGGGCTATGGCCAACGGCAATCTCCTGCCAGCCACTCATCTTTACTCCCTTATGTGCCAGCATTTTAGCGATACGCTCAACAAATGCGGCATGAACCTGCCGTTCCTCGGTAAAGCCTTTCTCGGCCATCATCTTTTTCACCGACGGCGCGCCGTTCCAAGCGCCTGCAGGCACCTCGTCGCCACCGATGTGGATGGCCAACAGAGGAGCGTCGGCCTCACGCCAAATGGCTATCAATTCGTCGGTTACGAGATCCATGAACTTGTATGGGCCTGCCAATGCGGGGTTCATCACGTTGTCGTGGAAGGCCTGTGCCGAGGTGTAGCTCGACGTGTCGCCGTCCTCCACCAATCGCAGCGACGCGTCGCCCGTGTGGCGATAGCGTGCCTCCATGGCCTTGATTGCCGCGCGGGCGTGGCCAGGCGACTCGATTTCTGGTATCACGTTCACTCCCAACGACTTACAAAAGCGCAGGAAGCCAACCATTTCGCTGCGGGTGATATAACCGTTGGCCGTACCGACAGTGGAGTTGGGATCGCCGTTACCAGCGAAAATCTGCACCAAGAAATCCTTTTCATCCTGCGTGTAGCCGCGACGGGCACCCACGTCGGTCAATTCGGGCAAACCGCTGATTTCCAATCGCCAAGCCTCGTCATCAACGAGGTGGAAGTGGAGCGTGTTCATGCGGTAGTGGGCCATGTGCTGCACGATTTTTTGCATCTCGGGCAACGGGATATAGTTGCGCGAGATGTCGATCATGACGCCGCGATAGGGGAAGTCGGGCCAATCCTCTACGACAGCCGCGGGAACGCCCTCGGGATTGTTGGCGCGCAGCTGTTGCAGCGTGTTGTAGGCGTATTGGCGACCGCTTTCGGTGCTGTAGGCGATCTCCACGGGCGACTTGGTGAAATCGATACGGTACCCCTCCGGCGCTATAGTGTCAACCTTTACCTCAACCACTGGGTCGGTCACCTTGGAATTTGGTCCATCCTTGTGGTAAACCTTTTTAACCGAGGGAATTACATAAAAGGGATCCAGGACACTGCCACTAGCTAGTGATTCATTGAAATCGTAAATCACTTCACCCTTGGGCATAAGGTCGGCGCCGGAGGTACTCCACTGTTCGGGACGGTCGATAATCGACGCCCGAGTGAAACGTACCGTGCGTGGATTGCCCTGAGCGTCAACGCCGTGCACCCCATCGGGCTGATAGTCGAAGTGGCGCAATGCGGCGTGGGTGACGATGTCGATTTGTGCGTCGTCCTGCTCAAGCCGGGGCGAGGCGATATAGTAATAGCCGGGGATGATTTCCACAAGCGTATCAGCGGGATTCACAGTCTCCATTTTGCGTGCAAACTGGTTGAAGCACAAGCGCTTGATGCCTTTGCCGCCGCGGATGGTGAAACGTTGGGTGTAGGTGGCCTCGCGGCCGTCGCCTTGATTGCCCAAGGTCTCCCAGCGCACGCTTGGCATTGACTGCGCGGTGATGCCGGTCACGCTCAACGCGAGCGCGGCAGCGGTAAATATGTGTTTGAAATGTGCCATATGCATGGTTTAAGGTTAATTGTCTCACAAAGGTACAACAAATCCCTCAACCGCGCAACCCCCTGTCTTTTACGCCGAAAGGATATGAGTATACCGGGTGATGGCGTCACGTATTTCGGGCAGGAGTATATATTCGTCGGCGGTGTGGGAGCGGGCGGAGTCGCCTGGTCCCATCTTGACCGACGGCCACGGCATCAGAGCTTGGTCGGACAGGGTTGGGGAGCCGTACGCCTCACCACCGAGCATTATGGATCGTTGCACGATGGGATGAGCGTGGTCGATGCGCGAGGGATTGAGGCGCGTGGAGCGAGGTGTCAGCTCGGCTTCGGGGACAGCTTTACGAATCAACTCGAGGGTCTCGACGTTAGAATAGGCGTCAGTGGTGCGCACGTCCACCATCAGCGTGCACTTGTCGGGCACCACGTTGTGCTGCGTGCCGGCGTTGATTCCTGTGACAGTTATTTTCACTGGACCCAGATACGCCGATTCCTTGGGGAATTTTAGCGAGCGCAGGGTGTCGACTACGCCCATGGCCTTGTAGATTGCGTTGACGCCTTCGTTGCGCGCGGCGTGCCCCGATATGCCCTTGACTACCCCGTCGAGCACCATCAACCCCTTTTCGGCCACTGCGGGGTTCATCCCCGTAGGTTCGCCCACAATGGCCACCGAGATGGGTGGCAGGTGAGGGATAACCGATTCAAGACCGTTTTTGCCGCTTACCTCCTCCTCGGCCGAGGCCACAAGCACGAGATTGTAGGCGCAAGGCTGTTCGCGCATATATAAATATGTGGCGATAAGCGACACCAGCGAGGCCCCGGCGTCGTTGCTGCCCAGGCCATAAAGGCGCTCGGTCTCGGAATCTATATACGGCGAATGAGGGTCGCGGGTCCATCCGGCGACGGGTTTTACGGTGTCGATATGGGAGTTGAGCAGCAGGGTGGGGCGCTGAGGGTCCCAATCGTCTGATTTGACGATAATGTTGTTGCCAAGTCGCTGAGGCTGGCAACCGTTGTCCTTGAGGAAACGCTCCACGATATCGGCCGCGGCGGTTTCCTCGCGGCTCACTCGCGGCGTGGCAATCAACTCCTTGAGCAGGTCGACGGCCTGGTAGTAAAGTTGGTCGATCATAGGCGGATGGTAGTGCCGGCCTCAGGGTCGGCGATGGCTGTGGCGTGGGTGATTACCACCTTCTTCACTCCGGCTTGGAGCGCGGCGAATGCGTTGTCCAATTTCGGAATCATGCCCCCCGAGACGGTGCCGTCGGCTTTCAGTTTCTCGTAAATCTCTGGCGTGATCAGGGAGATCACCGAATTGTCATCGTCGGGATCAGCGAGGACGCCGGGTTTCTCGAAACAGTATACGAGTGTCACGTCGTAGAGCGGAGCGAGGCCCTTGGCGGTTTCGCCGGCCATGGTGTCGGCGTTGGTATTGAGCAAGTGACCCTTGCCGTCGTGCGTCAACGGGGCGATGACGGGCACGGCTCCGCTGTCGACCAGGGATTTGAGCGCCTGGCCGTCCACGCGGTCAACGTCGCCCACCCATCCGTAGTCCACTTCGCCCGCGGGACGCTTGTGGCTGAGGATAATGTTCATGTCGGCACCTGTCATGCCCAATGCGTTCACTCCCAAACCCTGCATGCGGGCCACGATATCCTTGTTGACCAAGCCACCGTAGACCATCGTCACGACGCAGAGCATACCCTCGTCGGTAATGCGTCGGCCGTCCACCATCTGCGTCTCGATCCCAAGGCGTGATGCCATAGCCGTAGCTGAGCGACCTCCGCCGTGCACGAGCAGTTTTTTACCTTCCACGCTCGAGAAGTCGCGGATCAGGTCCTCAAGGGCGATGGGCGACTCCACGATGGCGCCCCCCACCTTTATCACTGTTATTTTCTCTTTCATTTTTCTTCTTGGCTAAATTCCATAAGGTAGGCCTTGATAAAGCCGTCCAAGTCGCCATCCATCACGCCCGACACATCGGAAGTTTGGTAGCCCGTGCGGTGGTCCTTCACGCGGCGGTCGTCAAATACGTAGGAGCGAATCTGCGAGCCCCACTCGATTTTCATTTTGCCAGCCTCCACCTTGGCCTGCTCCTCCAATCGGTGCTGCAACTCCTTGTCGTAGAGGATGGAGCGCAGTTGGCGCAAGGCATTCTCCTTGTTCTTGGGCTGGTCGCGAGTTTCGGTGTTTTCGATTAGGATCTCCTCCTTTTCGCCCGTGTAGGGGTCGGTGAACTGGTAGCGTAGACGTACGCCCGATTCCACCTTGTTGACGTTCTGGCCACCCGCGCCACCCGAGCGGAAGGTGTCCCACGACAGCAACGCGGGCTCTACTTTCACCTCGATCGTGTCGTCGACCAGAGGGGTGACAAATACCGACGCGAACGAGGTCATTCGCTTTCCCTGGGCGTTATAAGGCGACACGCGCACGAGGCGATGCACGCCGTTCTCGCTCTTGAGATAGCCGTAAGCGAAGTCGCCCTCGATATTGATCGTGCACGACTTGATTCCGGCCTCATCGCCGTCGAGAAGGTTGGCCACCGACAGCTTGTAGCCGTGTTTCTCGGCCCAGCGCATGTACATGCGCATCAGCATTGACGCCCAATCCTGGCTCTCGGTGCCACCTGCTCCCGAGTTGATTTTCAGCACGACGCCCAATTTGTCCTCCTCGCGGCGCAGCATGTTGCGCAGCTCGAGGTTCTCAATCAGCGCGATAGCGTCGGCGTAGAGTTTGTCGAGCTCCTCCTCCTCCACCAGGCCTTCCTTCAGGAAGTCCCAGGCGAGGGAAAGCTCACCTACGGCCTTGTCCACCTCCTCGAAGCCGTTGATCCACCCTTGGAGGTCCTTGATTTTCTTCATCTGCACCTGCGCCTCCTTGGGATGCTCCCAAAAATCGGGCACGTGGGTGCGCAGTTCCTCCTCCTCCACCTGGATTTTCTTGGTGGGGATGTCGAGGTATCGATTCAGTGCGTCGCGACGGGCGACTGCCTCTTTGAGCTGTTCTTGCGTAATCATAGCGCGAAATTAGTGAAAATAGGGGAGAAAATGCTAATTTCGCGGAAAATTGGAGCACATATAGCTACAACAAAGAAAGCCCTTTAGGCGTTTTAATAACGAATTTCAACTACACCGAATGGCTTCACAGTCCATTTTCATGAGAGAGAGGATCATTTTAATGTTTGTGCTTGTGCTCGCGCTGGTGACCTTAACGACATCGGCGCGGGCCAATGTTTTGTCCACCGCTTCGCTGGATTCCATTGTGGCCGATGAACCGCATCAGTCTGTCGGACTGGTGCTTAGCGGTGGTGGAGCCAAGGGTATAGCCCATATCGGCGTTATCAAGGCTCTCGAGGAGCACAACATCCCTATCGACTACGTGGCCGGCACCTCGATGGGCGCCATCGTGGGGGGCTTGTACTGCATGGGCTACACCACCGACGAAATGATGGATATGATCAAGTCGGACGGTTTCGCCGAATGGTCGTCGGGTCAAATCAACGAGAAACTCGTCTACTATTTCGTCAAGCCCGAGGCCAACCCCGCGCTGTTCAATATCCCCATCACGAGCAGCGACTCCACGCAAGTCAACTCGATTCTTCCCACGAGCGTGATCTCGCCCCTGCCGATGAATTTCGCCTTCATGGACCTGTTTTCGGCCTACACCGCGCAATGCGGAGGCGATTTCAACAAGTTGATGGTGCCGTTCCGTTGCGTCACGTCCAATATCTACACCAAGCGCAAGATGGTGTTGTCGTCAGGCTCGCTGGGCGACGCCATCCGTGCGTCGATGTCTTTCCCGGGGGTGTTCGAGCCAATCGAGATGGATGGCGTATTGGTCTATGACGGAGGTATTTACGACAATTTCCCCGTCGATGTGATGCGCGAGGATTTCGCCCCGTCGATCATGATCGGCGTGGACGTGTCGGCCCCCGACGGCAAGCCCAAGGCCGGCGACCTGCTCAACCAACTCGAGGATATGATTATCCAAAACAACGATTACTCCTTGCCCGCCGACGAGGGCATAAAGGTGAAGGTCGACGTGGAGCGTTTCGGTCTCCTCGACTGGAAGAAAGCCGACGTGATCTACCAGGCCGGTTACGACCGCGCTATGGAGATGATGGACTCGATCGAGACCCGCGTCACTGCCCGCGTGCTCCCTGAAGACCGCGAGCTGCGCCGCCGCGTGTTCAAGAGCAAGTCGCCCTACTTACGCTTCGACTCGGTGGAGGTGACCGGTGGCACCCGCTCCCAGAACGAGTTCCTCAAATCGCTGTTTTTCAAGAATCGCGAGGACACATTCGGTATCGCCCAAGCCCGCATGGCCTACTATCGCGCCATCACCCCGGGCCAGTTGCGCAATCTTGTGCCGCAGGCCGTTTACGACGACACCACGGGGTTGTTCACCCTGAAGATGAAAGCCACCGTGAAGAGCGGATTCAAGGTGGGAGCCGGTGGATATATCACCTCGTCAACCAATTCCATGATCTTCCTCTCGGGTGGCTACTCCACGTTGTCGTACCACGGATTTGAGTCGCTGCTCAACGGCTGGATCGGCCAAAGCTACATGGCCGCAGCCCTGCGTGCCCGCGTGTACATGACAACCCGCAACCCGTCGGCCTTCGACCTCACGGCAGTCGTCACCCGCCAGAAATTCTACGACAACGCCGCGCTGTTCTACGAGGACAAGATGCCCACGTTTATCATCGACACCGAGGTATTCGGCCGTCTAAGCTATGCCTGGGCGATGGGTCGCTCGGGAAAGGCCGCGCTGAGCGTGGGCGGAGCACATATCTACGACAGCTTCTACCAAAACGACATCGGCAACTACTCCGACACGGGTCGCGACCGCACGGTCTACAACCTCGCCCAGGTGCGGCTCGACTGGGAACGTAACACCCTGGATTACGACAACTATCCCACGGCCGGCGCAAAGTATCGCCTGGTTGCCGAAGGCGTGACGGGACGTTACCATTTCAACCCGTTCCACTCGTCGCCGTATCCCTCCCGGGATGAGAACCAGACGTGGGTGCAGGCCGAGTTCACGGCCCACAATTATTTCGGCATGAGCAAGCATTTCGTCTTGGGCACGTGCTTCAACGCCATGTTCTCCAACCGTCCTCTCGACCCCGATTACAACGCCGCTATTGTCAACGCTCCGGCCTACCATCCCACCCCCTCGAGCTACAACGCGTTCAACCCGGCCTTCCGCGCCAACTCTTACGTGGCCGCTGGCCTATGCCCGATATGGCTCGTGAAGGGAGCCTTCCAGATTCGCGGCGATTTCCACTGCTTCCTGCCTTACAAGAAAATCGAGCACCAGGCCGACGGCATCACCACCCGTTACGGACACGTGTTCTCCAACCCCGCGTTCTTCGGCGAATTGGCGGCCGTGTACAACTTCCCGTTCGCCTCGCTCAGTCTCTACGGCAATTACCTGAGCTACCCGGCGCGCAACTGGAACTTCGGCATCTCCTTCGGCCTCTTCATCCTCGCCCCCAAATTCCTCCGCTAATGCCTTCGTAATAACGTGATAACCTGATAACGACATCGCAAGATGATACAGCGAGGGGCGACCGCATCGGCGGTCGCCCCTCGCTATGGATTCTTCTGGATAGGTTTAGAAGTTGTAGTAGAAACCGAAGGTGAGGTTGTAGCCCGAGAAGTCGAGGCCCCAGGCAGTATCGGCACCACCGTCCTTGGCAGCGTCGTTAGCACCCTGATAGCCGAGGAAGCCGAAGTGGGCAACCAGGGAGAACTTGTCGGTTACGTTAACGGCGAAACCGGGCTTGAAGCCGATGCCGTAAGTGCAAGCGGTGTCGGAGTCGTTGCCGTGCTTGTAGGAGGTCCAGCCCAGGCCGAGGTCTACGCCACCGTCAACGAAGAGGCTGATGCGGTCGAGGCGGAAATAGGTGTAACGAGCGTAGGGGGCGACCTTGAAAAGGTTGCCGGTTACGCCGGTGAAGTGGTCCATGCTGTAGCCTACGGAGGCGCCTACTGTCCAAGTCTCGTTGAACGAGTAGCCAGCCTCGGGCATAATCTTAAAGAAAGTCTCGTGGTCGGAGTCGTTGCGCCAAAGGCCAACCTCGCCACCTACAAACCAATTCTCGGCGGATGCCGTCAACGACATCATAGCTACCATTACTGCTGCAAAAATCTTCTTCATAATGTAAACGGTTTTAGTTTAACTAATTAGGTCTTAATAAACTATCTGTACTATTGAAAATCGCCGCAAAGGTAACACTTTCTTTTAATTTAACCTAATTTTAACCTAATTTTCTGCAAAATTGGCTCATTTTTATTTCAAATCGACCAAATTTTCCGCAACAAATTTATCACAACAGAAAAATTGTTGCCATAAAAGCATCATGGATCCTGTAGGTTTAGAAATTTGGTTTTTAATTTTCACCTTAAGTTTCTCAAGTGATCCAAGAGACCACTAAATTTCAATAATATTCACTAAGTCAGTACTTAAACTGAATTTATCTTTTTATTTTTACTATGCTACGCAAAGAATTAACACCAGCTTCATTAATGAAGGGCTATTGAAAATAGTGTCAATTAAAGAGCGTAACTGGGTTGTCCGAGAAGCAATTCTTGAAGATTGAGACTCAACATCTCCACCTTTTGGGCCCATGAAATCAATATAGCGACTCGAAAGCGACGGGAACTCAAGAGTGTCATAGGGTTTCGCTGTTAGCAATAACCCCGGGCTACCTATTGGCGCGCCCGGGGTTATTCGTATTTTGTTGTCTATGGCTTATTTCGTCAGGGCGCAGCCTTGGCACTGGGCCTGGATCTGCTTGAAGAAGTCGTTGCCCTTGTCGTCGACGAGGATGAAGGCGGGGAAGTCCTCAACTTCGATTTTCCAGATGGCCTCCATGCCCAGCTCGGGGTACTCCAAGCACTCTACTTTCTTGATGGAGTTTTGGGCAAGCACTGCGGCGGGGCCACCGATCGAGCCGAGGTAGAAGCCGCCGTGCTTCTGGCAGGCGTCGGTCACTTGCTGCGAGCGGTTGCCCTTGGCGATCATGATCATGGAGCCACCTGCGGCCTGGAACTGGTCGACGTAGGAGTCCATACGACCAGCCGTCGTGGGCCCGAACGAGCCGGATGCCATCCCCTTGGGGGTCTTGGCGGGACCAGCGTAGTAGATGGGGTGCTTCTTGAGGTACTCGGGCATGGGCTCTCCGCGGTCGAGACGCTCTTTGATCTTGGCATGGGCGATGTCGCGACCCACGATGATGGTGCCCTTGAGTGACAGGCGGGTCGATACGGGATACTTCGACAACTCAGCCAGAACCTCGGGCATCGGGCGGTCGAGGTCGATCTCAACTACTTGGCCCTCGGTGCCTTTGCGCAGGTGCTCGGGGATGAGTTCGCCGGGGTTGGCGTCGAGTTTCTCGATCCACAGGCCCTCGCGGTTGATCTTGGCCTTGACGTTGCGGTCGGCCGAACAACTTACGCCCAAGCCGATGGGGCACGATGCGCCGTGACGGGGCAGACGGATCACGCGAATGTCGTGGGCGAAATATTTGCCGCCGAATTGCGCGCCCAGCCCAATCTTGTGGGCCTCTTCCAGAAGTTGCTTCTCAAGCTCAATGTCGCGGAAGGCGTGGCCCAAGGCGTTGCCCTTGGTGGGCAGGTTGTCGTAATATTTGATGGAGGCTTTCTTGACGGTGTCGAGGTTCTTCTCGGCCGAGGTGCCACCGATCACGAATGCGATATGATAAGGCGGGCAGGCGGCGGTGCCCAGGGTCTTCATCTTCTCCACGAGAAAGGGAACTAGCGTCTTGGGGTTGAGCACGGCCTTGGTCTCCTGATAGAGGTAGGTCTTGTTGGCCGAACCGCCACCCTTGGCCACGAAGACGAATTTGTACTCGTCGCCGTCAACAGCGTAGAGGTCGATCTGGGCGGGCAGGTTGCACCCGGTGTTCACCTCGTCGTACATGGTCAACGGGGCGTTCTGCGAGTAGCGCAGGTTGTCCTCGGTGTAGGTGAGGTACACGCCCTTTGACAGACGCTCCTCGTCGCCGCCGCCGGTCCACACATTCTGGCCTTTCTTGCCGGCGATAATGGCTGTGCCGGTGTCCTGGCAGAAGGGAAGCTGGCCCTTGGAGGCCACCTCGGCGTTGCGAAGCATGGTGAGAGCCACAAACTTGTCGTTCTCCGAAGCCTCGGGGTCGTGAAGGATCTTGGCCACCATCTCGTTGTGCTCGCGACGCAGCATGAAAGCGTTGTCGTGAGTAGCTTGGCGGGCAAGCACGGTGAGGGCCTCGGGATCGACTACGAGCATCTCGCGGTCGCCCCATTTCTCGGTTTTCACGTAGTCGGATGTGAGAAGGTAATACTCAGTGGTGTCCGGTCCCAGGGGGAACATCGGCTGGTATTCAAAAGGTTTTGTTGCCATAGGAGTTTTGACTGGTTATTTATTTACCGCGAATTTAATGATTTTTTCGAAAAAATGGGTAAATTCGCGTTATATGATGACTCAAGAGCAACACTTAAAACTGGAAGAGCGCATCGTGGAGGTGCTGCGAAGCGTCTACGACCCCGAGATACCCATCGACATCTACTCGCTAGGGCTGATCTACAAAATCGACCTCAGCTACGAGGGCGACCTGGTAATCGACATGACCTTGACCGCCCCCAACTGCCCCGCGGCCGACTTCATCGTCGACGATGTGCGCACCAAGCTTGAGGGCCTCGAGGGGATCCGCTCCGTGGTGGTCAACATCGTGTTCGAGCCCGAGTGGACCAAGGATATGATGACCGAGGAGGCCAAGCTCGAGCTGGGATTCTTGTAACCGCGACGTTATGGCCGAACAACGCGACCTTACATATTTTATTAGCGACCTTCACCTGGGCTCCCGCGTGATGGACGACCCTCGGAGCTACGAGCGTAGGGTCGTTAGGTTTCTGCGCTCTATCGCCCCGCGTGCCAAGCGGCTGTATATGCTGGGCGACGTGATCGACTACTGGATAGAGTATCGCACGGTGGTGCCCCGCGGCTTCACCCGCTTTTTCGGCGCGTTGGCCGAGCTAGCCGACCAAGGGGTGGAGATCACCTGGATTATCGGCAACCACGATATATGGATGACCGACTATATCCCCACCGAGATAGGCGGCCGCGTGGTCGACGGCAACCTCATTGAGGATATCGACGGCAAGCGCTTCTTCCTGAGCCACGGCGACGGGGTGGGGGAGATACCTCGCGGATTCCGGTTCATTCGATCGATGTTCCGCAACCGCGTCTGCCAGGCGCTGTTCCGCTCGATCCATCCCCGCTGGACTGTACCCATGGGCTACTATTTCTCTTCGCGATCCCGCGGCGAGATCACCGGTCCCGCCGAGTCGAAGGGCGAAGAGGAAAATTATGTGAAGTGGGCTCGCGGGTATGTCGTGGAGCATCCCGAAATAGACTACATCCTGCTTGGCCATCGCCATATCCTGATGGATATGGAGGTGAGTCAGGACACCCGTCTGCTCGTCCTCGGCGACTGGATCCACCACTTCTCCTACGCTATTTGGAACGGAAAAGAATTAAAGCTTGAGAAATTTAAAGGAGGAAAGGAGTAAAGGACTGCGCAGCCCTAGGGGGCCGGCCTTGGACGGCCATCATGCGGCAGCCCTCCCGGGAGCGGCCGCTGCCCTCAGCGGCCAGCTATCCCTTCTTCCTTGGCCTCGACAGCAAGTCGCTGAGCCACACGCCCAAGAGAATCAGCGCGCAGCCAATCAACCCTATCACCGTGATCGCCTCATCGAGGAAAATCTGCGACGCCACCAGCGTCACAATCGGCGAGAAATACAAGTAATTGGACGCCTTCACCGCTCCCAACCGCTTCACGGCCTGCGCCCAAATGATATACGCCACCATCGACGCGAACACGCCCAGGAAAAGCAAGTTGGCCCACACCTCGGTGCGACACAGCACCTCCCACCGCAGGCTCCCCGGCTCGAATGCCAGGAACGGCAGTGCAGTCAACAGTCCGTAAAAGAACGTCTTGCGCGATATGAACATCACCGAGTATAGAGCGTTCAGTTTCCTCAGCACAATCGAGTAAATCGCCCAGCCAAGCGCCGCGGCCAACGCCAGCATGTCGCCCAGGGGGCGTATCGCCGCGTTGAACGACGAGTTGAATATCACGCATCCCACGCCCAAGAACGCCAGCAACGATCCCAGGACGGTGCCCAATTTCGGCCGCTCACTCTTGTATATCAAGCCCACGAGCATCGTGGTGATCAACGGCGCCGTGGTGGTGATCAGTGCCACGTTGGACACCAATGTGTACTGTATCGCCGTGTTCTCGGCTATGAAGTAAATAGAGCCGCCGCACAGGCCGCACGTGGCGAACAGCAGTTCGTCGCGCAGCGAGTTGCTCCAAAATTTCTTGTGACATGCCGCCAGCACCAGCAGGTAGGCCATCGTGAAGCGAAGCACGTACACCTCCACCGGCGTCAAGTCGTTGGGGGGACCCTGACAAATCTTGGTGGAAATAAACGAAACACCCCACGCCGTCACGGTGATGATGGCGCCTAAATGAAACCAAAATGCCGATTTTTTCTCTACTGAGGCATGTGCCATGGTGATGATAAGGCTTTTTGTGCTATCTTTGTGCAAAATTAGCTGAAATTTTCCAATGTGCCGAAACTAATTTCGCGTTTCAAGTGTAAATACTTTACTACAATCAGGCGCATGAGAGCCTAATTCAGCCATTTATTAACTTATTATATAAACGTAAAATGAAACTGTTAAAGAATGTTGCAGTGTTAGGAGTAGCCCTGTCGATGCTCGTTGGGGCTGGTTGCCAATCGATGACCAACACCGGTAAGGGTGCGCTTATCGGCGGTGGCGGCGGCGCCGCTGTTGGCGCGGGCCTTGGCGCTATCATCGGTGGCGGCAAGGGCGCCTTGATCGGTACCGCTATCGGCTCGGCCGTGGGTGCTGGCGCCGGTGCCCTCATTGGCAAGAAGATGGACAAGCAGGCCGCCGAGCTAAAGCAGCAGCTCGCCGACAAGGCCGAGGTGGAGACCGTCGAGGATCAGAACGGCTTGGAGGCCGTCAAGGTCACTTTCAACGGCGGTATCCTCTTCCCCACCGGAAAGTACACGCTTAACGCCACCGCCAAGGAGGATCTTACCCAATTGGCATCGTCGTTGCTCGCCAATCCCGACACCAACGTGCAGATCTACGGCTTCACCGACAACACCGGCTCCTACGCCGTCAACGAGACGCTGTCCAACCAGCGCGCCGACGCCGTGCTCTCCTATCTGGCCAACTCGGGAGTGCCCGTTACCCGCATGACCGCTCAGGGTATCCCCATGGCCGACTATGTGGCTTCCAACGAGACCGCTGAGGGCCGCGCCCAGAACCGCCGCGTGGAGATCTACATCACCGCCTCCAAGGATATGATCGCCAAGGCCCAAGCCGGCACTCTCCAGTAACCCTCAGCCTTTCCTCCTTCCCTCCTTTATCCCTTAAAAGGATGAAAGGAGGAAAGCCCCGCCCCATAAACCCTATAGGCAAGGGCCACGGTGCCCCGCGGTTCCACCGCGGGGTTCTCATCCTCTCAGCGCCAAGCACAAAAAAGCCTCATCTTTGGGATGAGGCTTTTTGTGGGCGCTGAGGGATTCGAACCCCCGACCCTCTGCTTGTAAGGCAGATGCTCTGAACCAGCTGCGCTAAGCGCCCGTGCTT
>JAJPXC010000139.1 GCA_021205635.1 Bacteroidales bacterium
GAGTGTTCTTCAAATCAATTGATTAATTTTGCAGTTGCTTGTTGACTCTACAAACCCTCGCCTTCGTGGTTACTAGGTTGTACGTTTAAGTGAAAATTGTTAATTTTGCGGGTTGAAACAGTCAAAGATGTAGAATGAGTGGAATCGACATTGTGATATTGGTCGTGGCCATAGGGGCAATCCTGTGGGGGATGAAGCGCGGAATCATCCGCCAGATCGGCGCGGTAGCGGCCGTTGTGGTGGGCGTGGCGCTGGCGCGGGCTTTCGGGCCGATGCTGGTGGGCGCGTTCTCCTCGGGCGACACGGCGGGTGCCGATTACGTGGCCTCGGTGGTGGCCCATATCGTGGTGTTTCTCGTGGGATACATCGGCACGCGGCTGATAGCGCGGGTGATACGCAAGGTGAGCCACGCGCTGATGCTGGGTCCACTCGACCGCTTGGCCGGCGCGTTGTTCTGCCTGTTCACTTGGTTGCTGGGGCTGAGCCTGCTACTAAACTTGTGGCAAGCGTTCCGTCCCGACCGTCCGCTGGTCGACGATTCCCACCTCGCACAGGGACAGGTCGCCCAGTTCATCATGGATTACGGCCCCGCGATTATCGGCGGTGAAAAGCCTTCTCAACTGTTTGCTATAGAAGATTGTTAGGTAATTATGAGCGATATTATTACATGCCCCTTGGAGGAAGATCCCGAAGAGGATCCCAAGAAGAAAGGCAAGCCCTCCGACAAAAAAGCCGACGACGCCCAATTGATCGAGGACGTCACCCGGGGCGACTACAAATACGGTTTCGTGTCGGATATCGACACCGACATCATCCCACGCGGCATTAATGAGGATGTCGTGCGGCTTATTTCGCAGAAAAAAGGGGAGCCGGAATGGCTCCTGGAGTTCCGCCTGAAGGCCTATCGCCACTGGCTGACGTTGAAGATGCCCACGTGGCCGTTCCTCAAAATACCCCCTATCGACTACCAGGCGATCAGCTACTACGCCGCTCCCAAGAAGGCCGAGGGGCCAAAGAGCATGGAGGAGGTTGACCCAGAGTTGATCAAGACCTTCGACAAGCTCGGCATACCCCTTCACGAGCGCGCCCAGCTCAGCGGCATGGCTGTCGACGCCGTGATGGACTCCGTGTCGGTCAAAACCACCCATAAGGAGCTTCTGGCCGAGCGCGGAATCATCTTCTGCTCCTTCTCGGAGGCCGTCAAGAATTACCCCGACTTGGTAAGGCGCTACCTGGGGAAGGTGGTGAGCTACCGCGACAACTTCTTCGCGGCGTTGAACTCGGCCGTGTTCTCCGACGGGTCGTTCGTCTACATTCCCAAGGGCGTACGCTGCCCGATGGAGCTGTCGACCTACTTCCGCATCAACGCCGCCGGCACGGGTCAATTTGAGCGCACGCTCATCGTGGCCGACGACGATTCCTACGTCTCCTACCTCGAGGGCTGCACCGCCCCCATGCGCGACGAGAACCAGCTCCACGCCGCCATCGTGGAGATCATCGCCGAGGATCGCGCCGAGGTGAAGTACTCCACGGTCCAAAACTGGTATGCCGGCGACGCCGAGGGCCGCGGCGGCGTGTACAACTTCGTCACCAAGCGCGGATTGTGCCGCGGCGACTACTCCAAAATCTCTTGGACTCAGGTCGAGACCGGCTCGGCCATCACCTGGAAGTACCCCTCGTGCGTGCTTAAGGGCGAAGGCTCGGTGGGCGAATTTTACTCGGTGGCCGTCACACGCAATCACCAGCAAGCCGACACGGGCACCAAGATGATCCACCTGGGGCGCAACACCCGCTCCACCATCGTCAGCAAGGGAATCTCAGCGGGTTACTCCCAAAACTCCTACCGAGGATTGGTGAAAGTTGCCCCCAACGCCTACGGCTGCCGCAATTACACGCAATGCGACTCCCTGCTGCTCAGCTCCCATTGCGGCGCCCACACGTTCCCCTACATCGACGTCCTTAACGACACCGCGATTGTCGAACACGAAGCTACCACCTCCAAAATTTCGGAGGACCAGATATTCTACTGCAACCAGCGCGGCATCCCCACAGAGGAAGCTATCGGCCTGATTGTTAACGGCTACGCCAAGGAAGTGATGAACAAGCTGCCGATGGAATTCGCCGTCGAAGCCCAGAAACTTCTGAGCCTCTCCTTAGAGGGGAGCGTAGGATAGTCCCCAGCTCCAGCCGCCTTCTTTATTCTTTCCTCCTTTAAAGATTTAAAGCTTTAAAGATTTAAATCCTTAAAGCCCCGCTGAAAACTGAAAACTGAAAACTGAAAACTGAAAACCATCATAATGGATATATTACTGAAAGTCAACGACCTCCATGCCGGCATCGAAGGCAAGGAGATACTTAAAGGCATCAATCTCGAGGTGCGCCCCGGCGAGGTGCACGCGATCATGGGTCCCAACGGCTCCGGCAAGTCAACCCTCTCGGGCGTACTGGCCGGTGACCCCCGCTTCACTGTCACCGGAGGCTCGGCCGAATTTGTGGGCAAACCCCTGCTCGATCTCTCCCCCGAAGACCGCAGCCACGAGGGGTTGTTCCTGTCGTTCCAGTACCCCGTCGAAATCCCCGGCGTGTCGATGGTCAACTTCATGCGCGCCGCCGTCAACGCCAAGCGCAAGTACCTCCACGAGGAACCGCTGAGCGCCAGCGTCTTCCTCAAACTCATGCGCCAAAAACGCGCCATCGTCGAGCTTGACAACAAACTGGCCTCGCGCTCGGTCAACGAAGGCTTCTCGGGCGGCGAAAAAAAGCGCAACGAGATCTTCCAGATGGCCGTCCTCGAGCCGAAATTGGCCATCCTTGACGAAACCGACTCGGGTCTCGACATCGATGCCTTGCGCATAGTCGCCTCGGGTGTCAACAAACTTAAAACCACCGAGAACGCCACCATCGTGATCACCCACTACCAGCGCCTGCTCGACTACATCCGCCCCGATTTCGTGCATGTGCTTTACAAGGGCCGCATAGTCAAAACTGGTGGCCCCGATTTGGCTCTGGAACTCGAAGAGAAGGGTTACGACTGGATTAAAGCCGAGGAGGACAACCGATGAGCGCCTTGCAACAATATATCGACCTCTACGACGAGCATCGCAAGGAGATTGACGCCGGCTCAGGAGCCGCGCTCAACGCTCTGCGCCCTGCCGCTCGCGAGGCTCTGACCGACAAGCACTTGCCGGGGAAGGGCGACGAGGGCTTTGAAAAGACCTCAATCGACGAGATGATGGCCCCCGACTTCGGCATCAACTTCCTGCGCCAGCCCATCGAGGCCGACCTGCGCTCGACGTTTAAGTGCGGCGTGCCCAACATCAGCACACGGCTGGCGTTGGTGGTCAACGACATGTTTGTCCCCACCGACACGCTCGCCGCCAATCTTCCCCAAGGCGTAACCATGATGTCATTGGCCAAAGCCTGCAAGGAGATGCCGCAAGTGGTAGAGAAGCACTACGGCAAAATCACCCCGCTGAGCGACGCGGGCACCGCACTCAACACCCTGCTGAGCCAGGACGGCGTGCTAATCCACGTGGCCCGCGGCGTAGAATTGGACCGCCCCTTGCAAGTGGTCAACATCTTCTCGGCTCCCATCCCCTTGGCCGCGTTCCGCCGAGTGCTTATCGTGATGGAGGAGGGCGCCAAGGCCCAGATTCTGTTCTGCGACCACACGGCCGACCCTCAGCGCCAATACCTCGCCTCGCAGGTGGTTGAGGTATTCTGCGACACCCGCTCGGAGCTGGATCTCTACGACCTCGAGGAATCGTCGCCCCTCACCGCCCGCTACTCGCAGCTCTACGCCGCCCAGGCCGAGGGCTCGCGCCTGCTCGTCAACGGCTCCACCCTCACCGCCGGCTCGACCCGCAACGAGTACAACATCTCGATTGACGGCCCCGGGTGCGACTGCCGATTGGCCGGTATGGTCATCGGCACGGGCAAGATGCACGTCGACAACTCCTCGCAGGTGACTCACGCCGCCCAGCGTTGTCACAGCAACCAGCTGTTCAAATACGCCCTTAGCGACGAAGCCACCGGCGCCTTTGAAGGCTCGATCACCGTCACCCCCGAGGGCGCCTTTACCGAGGCCTACCAAAGCAACCGCAACATCCTGGCATCGCCCGACGCACGGATGCACACCAAGCCCCAACTCCTAATCTTTAACGACGACGTAAAATGCTCCCACGGCGCCACCACCGGCCAGTTGGACCAGCAAGCCCTGTTCTATATGCGCACGCGCGGCATACCCCTTCAGGAGGCCCGCACGATGCTGATGCAGGCGTTCATGGTCGACGTGATCGACACCGTGCGTCTCGACAGCCTCCGCGACCGCCTGCGCCACCTGGTCGACGCCCGTTTCGCTGGCCAGAAAGCAATGTGCGCCGATTGTCCCCTATAAGTTTGTAGTGATTAGAAGTTTATAGTAGTTAGCGGGTTTTAAGGAGTTAGTAGGTTTTAAGGAGTTAGTAGGTTTTAAGGAGTGAGTAGGTTTTAAGGAGTTAGTAGAATTTTACTCCTCGCCTACAGCATTAAAGCCTTCATCACCTAAAGCCCCAAGGAAGTATCCCCTTAAAACTACTAATTCCTTAAAACTACTAATTCCTTAAAACCTACTAACTCCTTAAAACCTACTAACTCCTTAAAACCTACTAATTCCTTAAAACTACTAATTCCTTAAAACCTACTAATTCCTTAAAACCAATGGATATTAGATCCCAATTCCCGATATTGAAGCGCGAGGTGTACGGCAAGCCGCTCGTTTACCTCGACAACACCGCCACGTCGCAGACACCCCGCCGCGTCGTCGATGAGATCGAGCGCATGTACTTCACCACCAAGGCCAACGTCCACCGCGGCGTGTTCTCCATCTCCCAAGAGGCCACCGACCTCCAGGAGCAAGCCCGCGAGCGCGTGCGCCAATTCATCAACGCCCGCTCCACCAAGGAGATAATCTTCACCCGCGGCACCACCGAGGCCATCAACCTCGTGGCCGCCTCCTACGGCGACCTGATGGAAAACGGCGACGAGATCATCCTCACCGTCATGGAGCACCACGCCAACATCGTGCCCTGGCAGCTCCTCGGGCGTCACAAGCGCATCATCCTGCGCGTAGTGCCCATCCGCCCCGACGGCTCGCTCGACATGGAGGCCTACCGCTCGCTGATCAACGAGCGCACCCGCCTTGTGTCGGTGTGCCACGTGAGCAACGTCCTTGGCACGGTCAACCCCGTCAAGGAGATAATCGCCGAGGCCCACTCCCGCAGCATCCCCGTGATGATCGACGGCGCGCAGGCCGTGAGCCACATGAAGGTGGACGTGCAGGATCTCGACGCCGACTTCTACGCGTTCTCCTCCCACAAGATGTATGGTCCCACGGGCGTGGGCGTGCTTTACGGCCGCGAGCGCCTGCTGAACATCATGCCACCCTACCAAGGGGGCGGCGAGATGATTGACCACGTGACCTTCGAGCGCACCACCTGGGCCGAGTTGCCGTTCAAATTCGAGGCCGGCACCCCCGACTTCGTGGGTATCGCCGCCTACCAAAAAGGTATCGATTTCATCGAGGAGACCACCATCGACCGCATCGCCGCCGTCGAGCACGACCTGCTCGAGTACACCTCGGCCAAGATGGTCGAGATTCCCGGCATGCACATCTACGGCTCGGCCCCCGGCAAGGCCGCGATTATATCGTTCAACGTCGAGGGCGTCCACCACTACGACCTGGGCATGCTGCTCGACAAGCAGGGCGTGGCCGTGCGCACCGGCCACCACTGCGCCCAGCCCCTTATGCACGCCCTGGGCATCGAGGGCTGCGTGCGAGCCTCCTTCGCCGTCTACAACACCCGCGACGAGGCCGACCGCTTCCTCACCGCCCTCAACCGCGCCCTCCCCCTCCTCCAATAACACTCCCCGATGCAACGTAGGAGGTGACGCGGCCGTCGTAGTTGAGGAAACTAGAAATTCTTTAATGAAGATAGAATGAACACAAAATTGTACACAAGTTTGTTATATTACTGAGAAATAACTATTTTTGCAAAAAAATATTGACGATGGAATTAGTGATAACCCCTGCCCTGCAGCGCCGTATTGATGAAGTGCATCAAGCGGTGAAAGATGGAAAATGCATCACTTGCGCTGGCAAAGAAGAGCTAAACGCATTCCTCAACTCCCTATAATGGAATACAAAATCCAATGACATCATTCAGCACCCTCGCACAGGGATCGGGCGTCCAGAGGCAATGGTAGGAGGTAGAAACATTTTGTACTCTCGTCGAATTTCGGCCCACGATCGAGTGATATATGAGATTTACGATGACCAGATACTGGTTCTCGTCATCCAAATCCAAGGCCACTACTCCGACAAATAATAGGCCCTTTAGGAGATTGCTCAAGGACGGCAATTCATCCGTCGTCCGGGAATTAATCGAAAAGGACGGAAATAATTGATGCAAGCCGAATACGTGTTTCTTCCGCTTTGATCTGCGTCAAGGAGCCGTGCGAAGCACGCGCGACGCTGTTCCGCAAGGCTCTCGCCCCATCTATTTCTTATTTTGGATTGGGGATGGGTTGTAGGGCGGTGAGGCGGCCGTCGTGGTAGATGAAGCGGTGGTCGCTTTGGTCGACGAACCAGCGGCCATTCTTGCGCACTGTGTCAGGATCGAAAATGATGTCGTTCAGGCTTATATATTCACCTCGGCCCGACCACCTTCCATAGCTGTCCACCACAAGAGAAAAGATGCGCATCCCTGAGCCCTTCGCTGTTTCCAAGCTCTGGGTTGCCTCGACGCTCAATGGCCTCCATTCGAAATCCGACACCACAAGCAGGTCGGCTCCCTTGAACGCCTTCATTATGCTTTTATATTTGGGAGATTTGGTCAATTGCTCGAACAGGAAATTGAACAACAAATCCTCATCGTTACCACCCGAATATGATTTGGCCAGAAATGCCATCAGTTGGGGGAATTGGCTATCCAGATGTGTCAATACGAAGAATGATATTGTGTGGGAATAATTGACCAGGATCACCGGGCGCCGCTCCCTCTGAGCTATAACTTTCAGTCGTAACTACTCACCGAAAAATTTTTAACCACGAAAAACACAAAAGGACACTAACACGCCCTTTGTAAATCCGAATTTAGGCTCGTAAACTCGCTAAAGAACACAAAACCATCCGGATGGTTACTGTTTTTGGGAGCTTGCGACCCCTTTTCTCCTCCTAGGTTTTGTGTTTTTTGTGTTTTTCGTGGTTAAAAAATTTTTTTCGGTGAATTGTTACCTTTCAGTCACATCTCCGTTAAATTTCCTTAACGCGCAAAAGCGTCCGCACGACGTATGGGGCCGACGTTCGGGGGTCCTCGCCCAGGAGGCAGCCCAACTTGGGAGCGGCCGCTGTCCTCAGCGGCCACCACGAGGCTGCGTACCCCCATGCGGTTAATGAAGGGCGAGATGACGGGGCGAGGGCGCCCCTAACTCCCAGATTGGGCATCCGCGTGACGGCCGTCCAAGGCCGGCCCCCCTAGGCATCCGCATGATGGCCGGCCCCCCTAGGCTGACGCTCACGCCTTTCGCACGCGTTATTTTTTCGTAGCTATGACTAATTTGGGGTTCTTTCCCGGGGATACGTGAAATTTTGGCAGGGTTTTTGCGTTATATACTCAGTATGAGTTTTTTCACGATTATATTCCTTATTCTGGTGTTTTGGTGGGTGATACGTCCTATCTGGCGTGTCGCCACGGCCGTTAACCGCGCGCGTCGCCAGGCGCAACAGATGGCCGACGCCTTCTCGGGACAGTCGCGCCAAGGTCGCCAAGGTGCCCGTCAAACGGAGCGCAAGGCTGGCTGGAGCACGCCGACGCCCCATAAGAAACACGTCGCGAAGGACGTGGGCGAGTATGTCGCCTTTGAGGAGGTAACCACCTCAGAAACAACGCAATCCACCCAAAGCACCGCATCCGGCACCGATACCTTCCAGTCGGAAACCTGGGAGCGCGTCACCGACGCCGAATGGGAGGAGATCAAGTAACACACCCTATGAGCAACTATATTCCACGCCTATACCGTTTTCTGGGCGAACTGTCGATGAACAACAACCGCCCATGGTTCCAGCAACATAAAGCCGAATTCGACGAGCTACGCACGTTGTGGCTCGCCGATCTCGACCGCCTGATTGCGGCCATCGCTGAGTGGGACCCCGAGACGGGTCGCTACAGCGGCCGCGAATCGGCCTACCGCATCTACCGCGACACGCGTTTCTCGCTTGACAAAACGCCCTACAAGACTTATTTCTCGGCCGCTTTCTCCCCCGGTGGACGCAAGAGCGACCTGCCTGGCTATTACCTTCACATGGGGCCCAGATTGAGCCAGGAGGGGTATCCCAGCGGCGTGTACGGCGGTTTATGGTGCCCGGAGGGATCGGTGCTGAAGAAGTTGCGGCGCGCTATAGTCGACAACATCGAGGAGTGGGAGGAGATTCTCGCCGAGCCTGAGCTGCGTCGTCTCTATCCCGGCTGGGTGGGCGAAACGCTGAAAACGGCTCCCGCGGGCTGGCCCAAGGAGCACCCCCAAATCGAGTACTTGCGCCTGAAAGAGTACGGGAAGTTTCACCAACTGGATGAGGAATTCTTTACCGATCCCGCATGGCCCGAGCGCACGGCCGAACTCCTGCGCCCGCTCAAGCCCCTGATCGACTTCCTGGCCTACTCCATGACGGAATAGCCTATTTCTCGCGGTAGTCGCGGTAGGGATGGTCGAGGTCGAGGTAGTGGAAATTGTGTTGCCAGCGGTCCTTCATCGGGGGAGGGGTCATGAAATCGGGGCCGTACATGTTGGTCAGATACTCCTTGTAATGCTTGTGGCCTGGGAATTTCTGGCCCTCGAATTCCCACTGGGTGTACTCGGTGGTGATCTCGCGGGGCAACACGCCGTGCATGCCGTCGGTGTAGGAGGCCACATATCGAGCCTTGTCGTAGTCGCAAGCGGTAAGGATCTTGCGTATACGGCGCTGGATCGACTCCATGGTGGTCAATTTTCTCACAGCCAAGGGGAGCCATGAGCTAGGTCCGTGGCCGTGCTTGTAGGGGTCGCGGTGAATCTGATACTGCGCCACTTTGAGCATGCGGTACTTGGTGCAGGCCCACCATCGGGGGAGCCACGCCGTTGGGAAGGCGTCGTAGGGGAAAATGTCAATATAGCAGCCGCCGAGGTAGTAAAGGTGACGACGCTCGATCAGGGTCGTGCGCGCGTCCTGGATCTTGGCGAACGGCAGGGGGTATTTAGGGTCGTTCTCGGCGCAGATTAGTTCGTAATGCTCGGGTAGCCATTCTTTCGCGTGGGCGATAAGCCGCTCGTAGTCGGGCCTCGGCATCGACACGTCGAGGTCGTCGTCCCATGGGATGAAACCTTTATGTCGCACGGCTCCCAAGAGCGTGCCGCCGCACAGGGTGTAGGTCAACCCATGCTCCTTGGCCACCTTGTCGAGCGCCTTGAGAATGTCGAGCAGGCGCAGCTGCAATTTCCTGATGTCGTAATCTGCCATAAATGTGATAATTTACCGCCCGGGCTTCCCGGCGAGGGAATATTATCCGCGAAACTATAAAAAATCCACCAAATGCCAAAACTCACCGACGATTCGGCCCGATTTTGTCCCCCAACTTATTACATTTCCTTTACATCCCTTTGACCCTTCCCCAAATTTCCGTATCTTTGCCCAATTAAAACCTCTTCCATGATATCTACTTCAACTTGCATCGACACCTTGCGCAACTACTACCAGACCGTAGCCCAAACCTACGGCGTGAAACGCATGGGGCTGTTCGGCTCGATTGCGCGGGGCGATCAGGACGACACGAGCGACGTGGATATCATTTACGAAGGAGAGGCCAATCTCCTCCTTCGCTGTCGAATGAAAAGAGAATTAGAAGAACTAATGGGTACTTCTGTCGACATCATTCGTCTGCGCCCCGCCCTTCAGTCCTCCTTTTTCTTCAAAAACATCGCATCCGAAATCATCTATGTATAACAATCAGGTAATATGAATGAGGAGTCGTTGAGCCAGATGTATTTGAAGGATACTGCGTTTCAGGCGTTGATGCAGAAACGCGTGTTCAACGTGCTCCTTATAGCCTCGCCCTACGACGCGTTCATGATGGAGGAGGACGGCCGCGTGGAGGAGCAACTCTACTTCGAGTACGTGGCTCTCAATCTTAGTTCGCCTCCCCGCGTAACCCGCGTGCCCCATATCTCGGACGCCCTCGACGTGATGGCCCACAAGCATTTCGACCTGGTGATCGCCATGCCCGGTGTCGACATCTCCGAGACCTTCACCGGCGCCAAGGCCATCAAGGAGGCGCATCCACGCACGCCGTTCGTAGTTCTCACGCCGTTCAGCAAGGAGGTATCGCGGCGCCTACAGCGCGAGGACTTCACGGGTATCGACTACGTGTTCTCGTGGCTGGGCAACGTCGACCTTCTGCTGGCCATCATCAAGCTACTGGAGGACAAGATGAACGCCGAGAACGACATCCTCGACGTGGGCGTGCAGGGTATCCTCCTGGTGGAGGACTCCGTGAGGTTCTACTCATCAGTACTACCCCATATTTACAAGTTCCTGTTGAAACAGTCGATGGTATTCTCCACCGAGGCCTTGAACGAGCACGAGCAGATGCTGCGCATGCGCGGCCGCCCCAAGGTGATGCTGGCCCGCGACTACGAGGAGGCCATGGAGCTGTACCAGAAGTACGGCGACCACCTGCTGGGCGTGATCTCCGACGTGTCGTTCAAGCGCGAGGGCAAAAAGGATCCCGAGGCCGGAATCAAGCTGGCCAACTACATACGCGAGCACGACCCATATCTGCCCATCATCATCGAGTCGTCGGAGACCGAGAACCGCGACAAAATGCGCTCGTTCTCAGGCACTTTCATCGACAAGAACTCGAAGAAACTACCAGTCGACCTGGGTGATGCCATCATGGCCAACTTCGGTTTTGGCGACTTCATAATCCGCGACCCCAAGACGGGCGAGGAGATCACCCGCATCAAGAACCTCAAGGGGATGCAGAAGATGATCTTCGACATCCCCGCCGACGCGCTGCTGGCCCACGCATCGCACAACGACATCTCGCGCTGGCTCTACTCGCGCGCCATGTTCCCCATCGCCGATGTGATCAAGGCCCACCGTTTCCACTCGATCGAGGAGGCCCCGGCCGTCAAGCAGCTGTTCTTCGACCTTATCGTCAAGTATCGCAAGATGAAGAACCGCGGCGTCGTGGCCGTGTTCCAAAAGGACCGTTTCGACTTTTACTCCAACTTTGCCCGCATCGGCCAAGGCTCGCTCGGCGGCAAAGGTCGCGGCCTGGCGTTCATCGACTCCATCATCAAGAAAAACCCGGTGTGCGACAACTTCGACGGCGTCACAATATCCATCCCCCGCACTGTGGTGCTGTGCACCGACATTTTCGACGAGTTCATGGCCGCCAACGACCTCTACCCGGTGGCCCTGAGCGACCTGCCCGACGAGAAGATTTTACATTATTTCCTTCAGGCGCGACTGCCGGAAAGGTTGATTGAGGATTTCTTCGCCCTGTTTGAGGTGGTCAACAAGCCATTGGCCATCCGCTCGTCGTCGCTGTTGGAGGACAGCCACTATCAGCCCTTCGCCGGCATCTACTCCACCTATATGATTCCCCTGGTGGAAGACAAATACGAGATGTTGCGGATGCTGAGCGACGCCATCAAGGGAGTGTACGCCTCGGTATTCTATGCCGACTCAAAAGCCTACATGACAGCCACTTCCAACGTCATCGACCAGGAGAAAATGGCCGTCATAATCCAGGAGGTTGTAGGGCTCGAGCACGAGGGCTACTACTTCCCGTCGTTCTCGGGCGTGGGCCGTTCGCTCAACTACTATCCCATCAACGACGAGAAGCCCGAGGATGGCGTGGCGGAAATCGCCGTGGGTCTGGGCAAATATATCGTAGATGGTGGCCTGAGCCTGCGTTTCTCTCCGCAGCACCCCGACAAGGTGCTGCAAACCTCGGAACTCGACCTGGCCCTTCGCGACACGCAGACGCGCTTCTACGCGCTCGAAATGGGGCACACGCCCGTCGATTTCCGCGTCGACGACGGCTTCAACATCGCCAAGCGCCGTGTGCAGGATTTCGCCAACACCGGCGCCCTGAAGTACATGGTGTCGACCTACGACCACCTCGACCAGGTAATACGCGACTGCGAGGAGGGCAACGGCCGACGTGTCGTCACGTTCGCCAACATGCTCCGCGACGGCGTCTACCCGCTCGCCCCGGCCGTGGCCTTTATGCTCGCCAACGGCTCCAAGGAGATGCAGCGCCCCGTCGAGATTGAGTTTGCCGGCGTTGTAGATGAGAAAAACGGCATGAAGGGTCGCATGTACTGGCTCCAAATTCGTCCTATTATCGACCGCAAAGAGCTGGTGGACAACTCTATGCTTGAAGCCGTCGACTCGGAGCTACTACTCAAGAGCAACACAGCCCTGGGCCACGGCAACATCGACGGTGTCGACCATATCGTCTACGTTAAGCCCGAGGCGTTCTCCATGTCCAACAACGGCTTGATAGCCCGCGAGATAGAAAAACTCAACCGCCAATATTGCGCCGACGGCATCGGCTACATTCTCATCGGCCCGGGCCGCTGGGGCTCGAGCGACACCGCCCTCGGCATACCAGTGAAATGGCCCAACATCTCGGGGGCCAAACTCATCGTGGAATCCTCGCTCGGCTCATCGCGCATCGAGCCCAGTCAGGGCACCCACTTCTTCCAAAACCTTACCTCGTTCGGCGTGGGATACTTCACAATCGACCCCGCATCCGACCACGGTATCTACGACCTCGACTACCTCAACGCGATGGACGCCGTCTACGAGTCGCCTAACCTGCGCGTCGTCAAATTTCCCTCACCCCTCGCCATCGGCATCAACGGCCTCAAAGGCGTGGGCGTCGTCAAAAAGCCCTCCCAAAACTGAAAACTGAAAACTGAAAACTGAAAACTGAAAACTAATACCTCATGGCCCTGCTCAGCAACCTTAAACGAGCCTTCGGGTTCGGCGCCGAAGACGAAGTGATCGATATGCCCGGTATCGACGCTACCGTGCACCCCTTCCGCACGCTCAACGGCTCCCAATTCACCCCCGAGGAGCCACAAGATAATGGCGACAACAAGCCGGCCGACAGCCCACAACCCCTTGTCGCATCCCCCGAGGCCTCACCGGCACGCTTCCTCAACCCGGCAGTCGATACCATCAACCGCCTGTTGCCCGAATTCATGCGCCAGGCAATCGATACCGAGCGCGAGCGCGACATCATCTACGCCGCTCTCGACCAAGGGCTTAAGGACTATCTCAAGGGGCTCGACGAGAACGCCCGACGCCAAAGTCGCCTGTCGTGGGACCGCGACCGCGCGCGTCTCGACGAGGACATCGTATCCCTCAAGGCTAAAATCAAGGCCATGGAGGAGAAAGCCGATGAGGGCAAGAAACTGCAGCTCAGCGCCGAACGCCAAAAGCGCGCCTTGGCCGAGCGCGTGCACGACCTGGAGGGACAGGTTGCTACCCTGGAGGCCGAAAAGGAGCAATTCGAGCTGGAAAACAAGTCCCTGCTCAACAAAATACGTCTTGCATCGGTTCTCGAGGCCGACAACGCCCAGGCCGCTCAACCCGAAAATAGCGATACCTCGTCCCCTCAGGACGTTACAGCGTCACAGCGTTACAGCGATAATGCGCAAGAAGAAATCGCTGCCCTCAATGAGAAATTGGGCGCCGCCCAGGCCGAGCTGGAAAAAGCCAAAGCCGAGCTAGAAACCGCCCAGCAATCCATGAAAGAGGCTGAGAAACAGCGCGACGAGGCAATGGCCAAGAACGAGATTGCCGACGCGATGATCAACGACCTTCAGGCCCGTCTTGCCGAGTCGCAGAAAGTACGCGAGGCTCTGGAGCAGGAGGTCGCCGAGGCCCGCTCGGCCATGGAGGCTATCGACTCCATCCAGCAAGAAGTGGACAAATTCGATGAGATAAAATCGGCCAAAGACAAGCAAATCAACGAGTTGACCACCGAGAACGACCGCTTGACCGCCATCATCCAGTCGCTCAAGGAGGACAACGAGCAGATGCGCCACACAATCGAGCAAAACCTCTCCACACACGCCGAATCGGAGGCCGCGCTGCGCGCCCAAATCGCCGCGCTCCAAGAATCGGCCGAAAAAGCCAAAGCCGAGGCCGAGCAACACGCCGAAAAGCCTCAGCGCGCACCCCGAAAGAGCCGCAAATCACAGGAGCCGCTCGACGAACTGCTCGACGACACCGACTGGCTTCTTCCCGGTGCCCCCGAAGGCAAAACCCTTGTAGCTGAAAGCGATACAACCTTCGGCTACCAAGCTCCACCCCGCAAAATCATCCCCGACAACGACGCCCAGTTGTCGCTGTTTTGAACAATTTCTCCCATTTTTACATTGTCTACTAAGATGATACACTTTAAACACTTCATAACACTCGCGATCCTGCTCCCCTTGGGGGCGTGGGCTGCGCCCGCTCACGATACCGCCGCCTCGACCATCGCCGATGTCACCCCTTACGTCTACCCCGACAACCAGGCCAAGACTCCCGAGAAGATGGTGATGATGCCCGACGGCCTCTCCTACCTCACCCTGAGCGACGACGGCAAGCACATCGACCGCTGCGCCACCGCCACGGGCGACGTACAGGAGACGGTGCTCAACGTCGAAAAAACCCGCGAGAACTCTATCGACCACATCGACGACTTCATCCTCTCCCCGGACGGCAAGAAATTGCTGGTCTATTCCAAAAAGGAGATGATATGGCGCCACTCGTTTGAGGCCAATTGGCACACATTCGACATCTACCGCAACATCCTCAAGCCGCTGTCCACCGAATTTGCCATGCAGCAAGCTCCGGCGT
Source organism: Bacteroidales bacterium (assembly GCA_021205635.1). GTDB lineage: Bacteria > Bacteroidota > Bacteroidia > Bacteroidales > Muribaculaceae > JAJPXC01. The sequence goes on from JAJPXC010000139.1 coordinate 14,939, forward strand.
TCTCCCCCGACGGCCGCATGGTGGCTTTCGTGGCTGGCGAGGGCAACATCTACATAAAGAAACTCGATTACGACTCGCAAGTGGCTGTCACTAAGGACGGAAAGAAGGGCGAGGTAATCAACGGTGTGCCCGATTGGGTGTACCAAGAGGAATTCGGGTTGCTCTCCACCCTTACCTGGGCTCCCGACAACTCAGGCCTGTGCTACGTGAAATTCAACGAGGCCGACGTGCCCGTCTACACCTTCACCCTATATCAAGGCGTCTGCAAGCCCAACGACCAATACGCGCTCTACCCGGGTCAATTCTCCTACAAATATCCCGTGGCAGGCGAACCCAACTCCAAGGCAACCGTCCACCATTACGACGTGGAAACCCGTGAAACAAAGCGAGTTGACCTTCCCTACTCATCTTTTGAGTACATCCCCCGCATCACCTACGCCGGCAACGCCGAGCGACTGATGGTCGTTACGCTCAACCGCGACCAAAACCGCATGGACATCTATTCGTGCAACCCCAAGTCGACCGTCGCCAAGGCAATTCTCTCGGAAACCGACGACGCGTGGATCGAGCCTGACACCTACGAGGCGATTCGCTGGGGCGAGGATTCCTTCGTTCTGCAAAGTTACCGCTCGGGTTGGTGCCACCTCTACCAATACGCCTACACCGGTTCGCTCATACGCCAACTCACCTCGGGCGATTTCAATGTCACGGCCTACTACGGAGCCGACGCCCAAGGTGCCCACTATTATCAAGCCACATCGCAAGGCCCACTCAACCGCCAAGTGCGCCGTCTTGACACCAAGAGTGGCAAGAGCACCGACCTATCACCCGTCACCGGTTGGGCCGACCTCCAAGGGGATCCCGCAAAAGGCTTCTACTCAATCAAATACTCCTCGGCTGAAGTGCCTCCACGCTATACCCTCTACAACACCAAGCAAAAGCAATTGCGTGTGCTCGAGGCTAACGACTCGCTCCAGGATGATGTCGCCAAACTCCCCCGCAAGGAATTCTTCACGATGGAGAGCGACGGTGTCACCCTCAATGGTTACATGATTAAGCCTCAGGGAGTTAGCGGCAAGGCTCCCGTAATAATGTGGCAATATAGCGGCCCTGGCTCGCAAGAGGTGAAAAACCAGTGGAGCGTCGACTGGCAGGTTGCCGCCTCGCAAGCCGGCATTGGCGTGATATGCGTGGACGGCCGCGGTACTGGAGGGCGCGAGCGCTCGTTCACCACCTCGGTTTACCGTCGCCTGGGCTATTACGAGACTATCGACCAGCGCAATGCCGCCCGTTACATCGCCTCGCTCCCCTGGGTCGACGCTTCCTGCATCGGCATTGCCGGATGGAGCTACGGTGGTTTTGAGACCTTGATGGCCGCAACTGCCGACGCCTCGGGAATGCCTCAACCCACCTACGCCGCAGCCGTGGCTATCGCCCCGGTCACCGATTGGCGCTACTACGACTCGATTTACACCGAGCGCTACATGTTGACCCCGGCGCAGAACCATGACGGCTACGAGTTGGCCCCAACGCAGTTCACCGACCGACTCGACTGCCCATTGTTGATCATGCACGGCACCTCCGACGACAACGTCCATATCGCCAACTCATTTGAATACACCGCCCGACTGGTCGAGAACGCCAAGAGCTGCTATATGATGCCGTTCACCGGCATGGACCACTCGATTCGCGAATGTGGTGCCCGCGCCGTCGTCTACGGCACCATGCTCCACTTCTTCAAGCAAAACCTCCAAGCAACCACCCGTTAAAGATTTAACGATTTAAGAATCTATAAAAATGAACAACGACAGCGCGCGTCAAGGCATTACCACCGCAATCCGCGGCCTTTGGACCAACTGGGCCGTGGCCGTGGGCTCACTTGCCGTGCTCGACCTCCTCTCGATATGGGTGTCGAAGCATTGGCTACCCTTCGTCGCCGTGTCGTTCGCCCTGGTGCTGTTCTCCCTGATACGCATCAACCATGAGGCCAAAATCCCCATCTGCCACCGCGTGAGCTACGTGGCGATGTTAACCCTGATATGGTCGGCCGTCATCATGTTCACTATCAACATGATAGTTGACCACACGCAATGGGTAGAGGATTTTACCCACACTCCCGTCAATTCCCGCATTCCCTACATTACCATCCTCATTCTGGCCCCCGTGGCAACCGTTATAAGCGGCTGGATGCTGTTCCGTGGGACTAGCCACCACTTCTGCCGCGACTGTATCGCCTTGCACGGCTCGCGCGCTGAGCGCGGATTCTTGGGAATGATCTTCTCCCAGGAGGGATACCACCAGATGCTGGTGTTCTTCACTATTTCGGCGGTGGTCGCAGTGGCCGAGTGGCTGTACTATTGGTTGTTCTACATTAACGTCAACATCAACTCGCCCGACCGGTTCTTCTACGTGTGGATCCCTGTGATCATCTACGGCGGCTCGCTGGTGTTCCTGGGCGTGCGCTACACCAGCCTGTGGGCCTACTACATGCGCGCGGTCGACGGTAGTCCCATGGCCCGCGGCAGCTCTACCTTGGTGCGTTTCCTCATCATCTGCGGTGACGAGATATTCCTTACGTTCCCCGATTCGCGTGTCCACGACTACCTCCCTGAGGACGAGAAAATCGACACCCCGGCCAAAATCAATCTGCCGTTTCACGAGCGCGTGAGCGACTACGAGGCCCAGCTCTGCTTCAAGGGCCTAACCGAAATCGTGCCTGAGCAGATACGTTTCCTCTACTCCACCAAGCAACACGACGTGGGTCCCAACATCTTCCACTTCGCCGCCATCATCAACAAGCGCGAGGACATGGAGGGCGCCCGTTGCCAAGGTCGCTGGATATCCCTTGGCATGCTCCAGCACTACACCCGCGAGGGACTTGTAGCGCCACTGCTCACATCCGAGATCGACCGTCTATACCGCGTGACGATGGCCTGGAAGAGCTACGACCGCAACGGATACCGCCTCTACGACATCAAGAACTACCACCCCACGTTCCGCCTGGCCGACTTCCCCAAGTGGGGCGACCTCGACTATAACGATTCCAACTGGCTCCTGGTGGCCGCCAACAACGAGGACCGTCCGTTCTTCCGCCTGCGCCGCCTGTGGCGTAAACACGTCAAAGGTATCGGCGAATGAAGCACCTGATCGCCATCACCGGCCCTACCGCCTCGGGCAAAACCCGACAAGCCGTCGCCCTAGCCCGCGAATTGGACGGCGAAATCATCAGCGCCGACTCCCGCCAGCTCTACCGCGGAATGGACATCGGCACAGGCAAGGACCTGAGCGAATACGGCGACGTACCCTACCACCTCACCGATGTGGCCGAGGCTGGCGAGCGGTGGAATCTCCACGACTACCTATTCCATTATCACTCAGCGTTTAACGACATCGTTGCCCGCGATTGTCAGCCCATCCTTTGCGGTGGCACAGGCTTGTATCTAGAGCACGCCGTTGGAAGGGTGGAGTTGCCGCAAGTGCCCGAGAATCCTCAGCTTAGGGAAGATCTAAAGGATTTGACAATAGACCAGCTAGCTGAGCGCCTGGCCTCGCTGAAGCAACTCCACAACGTCACCGACCTCGACACCACGCAGCGCGCCATCCGCGCCATCGAAATCGCCGAGTACATGGCCGCCCATCCCGACGTGGCCGCATTGACGCGTCCCCACCCCGATCCCAAGTCGATTATCATCGCCTTGGACATCCCTCGTGACGACCGTCGTCGTCGAATCGAGGCGCGGTTGGACGCTCGCCTGCAAGAGGGGATGATCGACGAGGTGAAACGGCTATTGGACAGTGGTTTGACTCCCGACCAACTGATATATTACGGCTTGGAGTACAAATTCGTGACACTTCACATAATCGGCCAACTGACCTACGCCGAGATGCGCGAGCAGTTGCTCATCGCAATCCGCCAATTCGCCAAACGCCAAATGACTTGGTTGCGAGGCATGGAGCGCCGCGGCTGGACCCTCCATTGGCTTCCCTACGACCTCCCCCCGGCCGAATTTGTAACATGTGTCCTAACCCTCGCCCACGCCCATGGCACGCTTAGCTAAATTCATATTACTCAGCCTATTATCCCTAGCAAGAACGTATGCGTCAGCCATAGGGGAGCCGGTCTTGGACGGCCATACAGGGGCGCCAACGTTAGTCGGCCACAACGCAGAACGCGTCCTTTTCAACCTCCAAGTCTCCAAGGACCACCCTTTATCCCTGCCCGACTCACTCACACCTCCCTACATCCTCGAAATACGAGCAAAAAGCAACAAGCCATGGGCCATAAACTGGGGAAAATCTCAACTCTTAGTACAATGGCAACACTCCGCCAAAGGCACTGACTACGACCAACTTAGCATACAAGCCCGCTATAACGACGAAATCATCTCTTTCCCCACCGACGCCAAAAAGGACGACCTTCCCATCTCGCTGTGGGTTAAAGTCGACTCAATAATCACGATAGCGGCTGGGTATGACACCCTGAGTGAGCCAGTGACCGTTGGCAATAGGACTCCCCGGGGAAATCCCTTTTTTATCTCGACTTGGGGCAAGGTCGACGTCGAGGAACTCCGCATCACTTTCCTTGACGAGCCTGAAAAGCTTGTCACCACTGGCCTTTCCCGCGAGGACGTGATGGAGCGACTTGCCGCGACCTCCGACCCGATAGAGCGCCTATGGGTGTACTTCGACCGGGAAAACGACCCCGACCGCGTGCGCCTTGGCGGCAAATACACCCTCGCGACCTTGGCCAACGTTGATGGTGGTTACGATATAATTTACATGGATGGCGCTGAGATTCAGGCCGATAAATGGCAACCGGGCATGCTCAAGGGCAAACTCACCCCTACTTCATTCACCGGTCGATACAATCTGATGTGGATTGACGCCGTGATGCAACCCATGGACAGCCAATGGGAAGGCCAAGCCGAGGTCAACCTCGCCAACGGCATCCTCACCCTTTATTTCCCCCTTATCAGCGCACAACTGCGCTTCAATTCTAATTGATTATGGAACAAGGTCTTAAAGACGACGCGATATTAGGTTCGCCCCTGTTGGACAGGGCGGTTAACGAATTGGCCTCACTCCCCGGGCTGGGACGACGTACGGCTTTGCGTTTGGCCCTGTGGATGTTACGTCGTCCTGAGGGTGTGGCAGTGGCTCTTGGTCAGTCGTTAATCGACTTGCGTAAGGGGGTGCGCTACTGCCGTACGTGCCGCAACGTGGCCGAGAGCGACCAGTGCGCCATCTGCGCCGACTCGCGCCGCGACCACTCCACAGTGTGCGTCGTTGAAAGCGTAGGCGACGTTATGGCGATGGAGCGCACAGGTGTGTATCGCGGCGTGTATCACGTGCTTGGCGGCGTGATTTCGGCCATGGACGGCGTAGGTCCGGGCGACCTGGAGGTCGACGCGCTTGTCGATCGCGTGGCCCGTGGTGGTATCGACGAGGTAATCCTCGCCCTCAGCGCCACAATGGACGGCGAAACCACCTCTTATTACGTATACCGGCGTTTACGCGACAGCGGGGTGAAAATCAGCCAATTGGCTCGCGGCATGGCCGTCGGGAGCGACCTCGCGCTCGTCGACGAGGTAACGCTTGGACGGTCGTTGCAATCCAGAATTATCTACAACGTGTAGTTAAAAGTTTAAGGTTTAAAGTTTAAAGTTAATAGCATAATTTATTGGATATAGGAGGAAAGGAATAAAGAATGGGAAATGACGAAAATAAGGAGGCCGCAGGAGTAAAAATAGGGTTGAGGGCGCTGGAGCCGAGCGACGCCATGACGATTTACCTTTGGGAGAACGACCAAGAGCTTTGGCCCTCGGGGCGCAACACGGCTCCTCTATCTTTGGCACAAGTCCAAGGTTATATCAGTCGCTATTCAGCTGATATTCACGTTGATGGCGAGTTAAGACTGATGATTGTCCACGACGGCCAAGCCATCGGCACTGTCGACCTCACCGACTTCGACCCCGTCAATCGCCGCGCCCAGCTCGGCATACTCATCTCCAAGCCCTACCAACGACAAGGGTTTGGCATTCAAGCAATTGATCTAATGGAACACTACGCGGCCGAGACCTTGGGCCTTCACCAGCTTTGGGCCATCGTCGCCCGAGACAATGAGGCAAGTTTGGCACTTTTTCGGGCAAAAGGTTGGCGTGCAGCGGGTTCGCTCCGCTCATGGCTCCGTCGCGGAGTTCATTATTACGACGCATTAATCTTCCAGCGACTGCTATGACCCTCCCCGACGAGTTTTGGACATGGGTGAACGATCACCTCAGCGACGACCCAACTCGCTTGCGTCTTTCCAAGCGAAAGGACGATCCTGAGTGGCGGGAACTCGCTATCACTCAGGTCGCTACCCGTGCCAAAGCGCTGAAAAAGTTACCCAAACTGATGGCTGACGGACCGCTGTTCATCCCTACCCCTTTGTCCGTCGAGCAGTCAACCAGCGAGCCCTTGGCTCATTTCCATTACCTTTTGGCTAAAGAACTGAAAGCTAGCACCGTAATCGACCTCACCGCTGGATTGGGCGTAGACGCCCTCACTCTCGCTAAGAATGGTTGTGAGGTGACAGCCGTGGAATTAGACTCACTGAAAGCCAACGCTTTACAATACAATGCGAAATGCTACGGATTGGCCCTAACTGTCATAAACGACGACTGCCGCAACGTCACGGGGCAGTATGATTTGGCATTTATCGACCCAGCACGCCGCGGGGCCTCAGGACAACGCCTGTTCTCCCTGGCCGACTGTGAGCCTGATGTCGTGGCTATGTTGCCCCAGTTGCGGGAAATGGCTAAGTGGCTGATTGTGAAGATGTCGCCTATGCTTGATTGCAACGTTGTCATCGACCAACTTCACCCTGCGTGGCTCATCGCCCTCGGCACTCCCCGCGAGTGCAAGGAATTGGTTGCCGTCGTCGACCTCGAGCGACCCTCAGAAGCCACCAGAATCAACGCAGTCACCATCAACGACTCGGGCCGCATCGTCAACGAAACACCCAAAGAGCCCATTTCTCCCAAAATCCTCACAACACGGCCTGTGCCAGGCGATTACCTCTATCTCCCATACCCCGCAGTGACTAAAATCGGCGCTTGGGGCACGCTCACCGACCACTATCCCTGCGCCCAACTCGCCGCGGACACCCACGTATACATCTCCTCGGAGGAAATGCACTCCTTCCCTGGTCAAATGTACCGCATCGAGGACATTTCTCCCCTTGGCTCCAAGGAGATAAAAGCCATCGCCCAGCAGCGCCTACGTGCCACCCTCATCACCCGTAACGCCGGCATACCCACCGATGTCCTCCGCTCGCGTCTCCGGCTCACCGACGGCCCCTCCCCCATACTCCTTATCGCCCGCGACCCCTCCTCCAC
>JAJPXC010000126.1 GCA_021205635.1 Bacteroidales bacterium
GTTTGGGGGCCGACTGTTTGGGGGCCGAGCCTTTCGACTATTTGGGGGCCGATCGCTTGAAGACGCGGGTTTCGGTGATGACGAAGTCGACGGGGGCGTCGTGTGGCTCGGCGGGTATCTCGTCGACAATCTGGAAGTCGTAGGCGACGCCCACCTTTGTGGCGCGCGTTTCGGCCAGCAGGCGGTCGTAGAATCCACGGCCACGTCCCAGCCGGTTGCCGCGACGGTCGTAAGCCACGGCGGGTACCACGATCATCTCGATGGCGTCGATGGGGGTGATGTCGTCGCCCTGGGGCTCCTCGATGTGGAATGCTCCGAGGCTCAGGCGGGTGCGGTCGTAGGGGAGTATCTCGAGGTTGACACCGTTGACGCGGGGGAGGAAGAACCGCTTGCGGGATGCCCAGCGGTCGATGAACTCGCGGGTCGACAGCTCGTCGTCGAGGGAGTGGTACAGGAGGATATTGTCGCTCACAAGGAACGCCGCTGAGTGTTCCAGAACGGCAAACACGCGCTGGGCCGCCTCGGCTTTCTCGCGGGCGGTGAGCAGGGTCTTTTGGGCTTTGATTTTGCGACGAATATCTTCTTTTTGCATCTTCTTATTCCTTTTTGCTGTTGACTATGGGCCAATCGGCATGTCCACGGGCTATCTCTTCGAGAGCGCTGGTGACTGTGCGATCGCGCTGGTTGGTAATCTCGTAATAGGCGCTCAGCCCGATTATGTCGCGGGCGATGATTGCCTTTAGTTGATTAACAATTAACCCGTGGGAAATGTTGATGTAATACCATCGCGCGGGGACGCCGTTTTGCGCCGCGTAGCCCACGAAGGAGCGCACCAGGGTGTTGTCCGACGGCAACAGCTTCAGCAATTCTTGGGTGGTCTTGGCCTTGACCAATTGGTCGCGGTTGAGGTCGCAGTATTCAAAGGCGAATCGCTGCAACAACCCCGCGTTGGCCACATTAATATAATAGCCGGTGATTCCCGAGGTGTCGTTGGGCACGAAGATGTCGGGCATGATGCCACCGCCGCCGTATACTGTGCGGCCATGGGCGGTGGTGAATATCAGGTCGGTGCGTTGGCGGATGGAATCCTCCACGAAAGCCTCGCCGCGGTTGTAGCGCTCCCAGATATCGTTCTCGTAGGCGGCGGTTTTGCCCAGGGAGTACTCTTTCTGGATGCAGCGTCCCGAGGGGGTGTAGTAGCGGGCGATGGTAAGGCGGATAGCCGAGCTGTCGGGCAACACCATCTGATTCTGTATCAATCCCTTGCCGAAGGAGCGGCGGCCGATGATCAATCCACGGTCGTTGTCTTGGATGGCCCCGGCGAGAATCTCGGAAGCCGAGGCTGAGTATTCGTCAAGGAGCACGGTCACTTTCTCGTCGGTGAACGAGCCGAGGCCGTCGGAGACGAACACGTTGTCGTCCCTGCCATTTCTGCCCTTTTGAGCCATAATCACTTGCCCCGCGGGGAGGAACTCGTTGGCCATGAGGATAGCCGCGTCACGCACGCCGCCGCCGTTGCCACGCAAGTCGATGGTGAACGCCGTGGCTCCCTCGGTGGAGAGAGTGTGGAGGGCGGTGAGGAACTCGTCGTAGGTCGTGCGGGAGAATTTGCCCACCTTTATGTAGCCCACCGAGTCGTTGAGCATGTAGGAGGCGTCGATAGATGCCTGAGGGATTGGGGCGCGGGTGATTTCGTAGTCGTGGACACGCTTGGAGTTGGTGCGCTTGATACCCACCTTCACGCGGGTGTCGGTTTCGCCACGGAGGAGCCCTTTGACATGGTCGGCCGAGATGCCCACGCCAGCCACGTTGTCGCCGTCGATGGTGACGATGCGGTCGCCAGCCATGATACCCACTTTTTCAGCGGGACCGCCCGATATCACCTCAAGCACCGTGATGGTGTCGTTGTTGACCATGAAGGAGATACCCACGCCCGAGAACGAGCCCTCGATATCCTCGTTCACCGCCTTGAGGTCGGCCGCCGTGATGTAGGCCGAGTGGGGGTCGAGGGTGCTTAGAAGCCCCGGGAGGGTGTATTCCAAGAGCGAATCAAGGTCGACGTCGTCCACGTAGTCGCTTTTGATCAGGGAGAGGATGGTGTTGAGCTTCTTTTCCGCGGGGGAGTTGCCGTGACTGCCGGCAAGCTGGTTGCCCGCGAGCCATCCGCCCACAAAGGCGACGCACACCAGCAACGGAATCCACACCGTGGCGTTAATCTTCTTGACCATGACTAATCGAGATCAGGGATATGCACGCAATCGATACCAGCCCGACGAAGCAGGTCGATACCGTCGCAAAGTCTATACAAATCGTTGAACACCACACGCTTGATGCCCGCCTGAATAACCAGCTTGGCACATTCGAGGCAGGGGGAGGCGGTGACGTAAAGGGTTGCGTCGGCCGAGGAGTTGTTGCTGCGGGCCACCTTGGAGATGGCGTTGGCCTCGGCGTGGAGCACATAGGGCTTGGTGTGACCCTCGTCGTCCTCGCACACATTCTCAAAGCCCGAGGGCGTGCCGTTGTAACCGTCGGAGATGATCATGCCGTTTTTGACGATGATGGCGCCCACCTTACGGCGTTGGCAATAGGAATTTTCAGCCCAGATTCTCGCCATGCGCAGGTAGCGCTTGTCGAGCAATTCTTGCTTTATGGATTGATCCATTGTAATGACTAACTAACTAATATCGCCGCGAAGATACAGAATTTTTCGCATAATCGTCGTGGTTTGTAACAATTCCCCGATAAAATTTTTAAGTGAGTAGCGTTGCCGTGGTTTGCGGTCAAATTCTACGCCTTTATTCCTTTAAAAGCCCCTCCCTGCTTGTCCCAATTGTCCTTTTTGGCCTTTGGCCTATACGTTAAAGCGTTGATATGCACCCGTTTAAGTGGAAAGCCAAAGGGTAATTTGGTCAATCGGGCTAAGGCTTCCCATAATTTTCAATAGATAAGAACGGGCTGACATCCAGCCGCTTGCACATTCTCGTCAAAGAAATCTTCTGGTTTTGGTGAAAATGACATATCCGCCCCTGAGCCGCCGCGCTAACTTTGCGGTGTAAGAGGAGAGGATCGGCCCCCAAAACGACAGGCCCCCAAACCCCCGAAACGGGGGCTTTAAGATAGCCCCTTTCCTCCTTTAATCCTTTAAATGATGAAAGGCCATCAACTTAAACTATCAACTAGAAACTAGAAACTAGAAACTTTTAACTATCAACTTTAAACTTTAAACTTTAAACTTTAAACTTCCTTCTATGACCAAGCCACGATTCCATTTAGAAAAGTATCATCGCACGCGACGTTATACCTGTCCAGCGTGTGGGCGCCCCCATTGCTATGCCCGCTACGTCGATAGCCAGAAGCAGATTGAGTTGCCGATGGAGTGCGGACGTTGCGACCACGAGGTATCCTGCGGTTACCACCGTCCTCCCCGGGAATTTCTCGCCCAGATCTTCCCCGACACTTTTGACGCTCCAGCAAGGTTGTCACGGCCGAGGGAAGAGCCGCGCCCGGTGGGGTCAAAACCTGAGATTACCGAGGTCGAAAACGAGCGGATGCTTACGATTCCTGAGGAGATTGTGCAACGCACGCTTGACTGCTACGAAATCAACCCGCTATACATTTACTTGTCAAAGGTGTTCGGCGAGGAGGGTACACGCGCGCTGTTCATGGAGTACGGTGTAGGCACGTCCAAGCGGTGGGGTGGCGCCACAATCTTTTGGCAGCGCGACATCGACGGGATTGTACGCACCGGCAAGATCATGGGTTACGACCCCTTGACCGGTCACCGTATCAAGAATCCACGTCCCCTGATGCAATGGGCGCATTGCCTGATAGGGCCCCCCCTGCCCCCCCGCGGCGGGGGGGTGCCATCCGGATG
>JAJPXC010000112.1 GCA_021205635.1 Bacteroidales bacterium
AGCTCCCCCTCTTTGGGCCATTACTCGCTTTTCATTTGTTAACAAAATTGGCGTTTGATTTTCCCGAAATTATTTATTTTTATCTAAATTGGCGAATAATTAACTAAACATAACAAATATAAGGAAAATTTGTGATACGAAAAATTTCACATTTCAAATATTGTGTCTAATTTTGTGGCTCAATCCGTGGAAACCACCAATTGGAAAAAATAAATAGGAAATAATAAATCAATTTTAGACAACCTACATCATGAGTAAAAATGAGGTAAAAAAGGCCGAGGGTAAACTTGGCGTTTTGGTTGTGGGCCTTGGCGCTGTTTCGTCGACGTTCATGACCGGTGTTTTGATGGCCCGCAAAGGCCTGGCCAAGCCCGTTGGCTCTATGACCCAGTACGACAAAATCCGTGTCGGCAAGGGCGCTGACAAGAAATCTCTGAAATATAACGAGATTGTTCCCCTGGCCGACCTTAACGACATCGTGTTCGGCGCTTGGGACGTTTATCCCGCCAACGCCTACGAATCGGCTATCAACGCCGAGGTACTCAAAGAGAAGGACATCAACCCCGTGAAGGAGGAGCTCGAGGCCATCAAGCCCATGAAGGCCGCCTTCGACCACAACTACGCTAAGCGCCTCGACGGCAACAACGTCAAGGAGTGCAAGGACCGTTGGGACATGACCGAGCAGATCCGCGAGGACATCCGCAACTTCAAGAAAGAGACAGGCGTTGACCGCGTCGTTGTCCTCTGGGCCGCTTCCACCGAGGTTTACGTGCCCGTTGACGAGAAGATCCACGGCTCGCTCGAGGCCCTCGAGGCCGCTATGAAGGCCGACGACAAGGAGCATATCGCCCCCTCGATGTGCTACGCTTACGCAGCCCTCAGCGAGGGTGCCCCCTTCATCATGGGCGCCCCCAACACCACCGTCGACATCCCCGCTATGTGGGAGCTCGCCGAGAAGACCAAGATGCCTATCGCAGGCAAGGACTTCAAGACTGGCCAAACCCTCGTTAAGTCGGGCTTTGCCCCCATCATCGGCACCCGTTGCCTCGGCTTGAGCGGCTGGTTCTCGACCAACATCCTCGGCAACCGCGACGGCCTCGTGCTCGACGAGCCCGCCAACTTCCGCACCAAGGAGGTTTCCAAACTGTCGACCCTCGAGTCGATCCTCGTTCCCGAGAATCAGCCCGACCTCTACGGCCACGGCAACGACGAAGACACCCAGTACTACCACAAGGTGCGCATCAACTACTACCCCCCGCGCAACGACAATAAGGAGGGCTGGGACAACATCGACATCTTCGGCTGGATGGGCTATCCCATGCAGATCAAGATCAACTTCCTCTGCCGCGACTCCATCTTGGCAGCTCCCTTGTGCCTCGACCTCGTGCTGCTGAGCGACCTCGCAGCCCGCGCCGGCCGCTACGGCACACAGCGCTTCCTTTCGTTCTTCCTCAAGAGCCCGATGCACGACTACACCAAGGGCGAGGTACCCGTCAACCACCTCTTCCAGCAATACACCATGCTGAAGAACGCCCTCCGCGAGATGGGTGGATACGAGGCCGACGAGGAGATCGACTAATCCCCGCGATTAACAACAAATTAACACAACGCCCCGCTTGACGTTCGTCAAGCGGGGCGTTGTCGTTTTTATCGTCCATTCCTTCATTCGTGCACTCGAGCATTCGAATACACGAGTACACGACCCTCTAACAACTAACAACTAAAAACTAAAAACTAACAACTAACAACTAAAAACTAACAACTAACAACTAACAACTCCCCCTACAGCGCCCCCTGCTCGACGAGGGTGGCGACGCGCTCGATGATGGCGTCCTGCTCGTTCTTGTCCGGGTCGTAGTCGCTCTTGAGGTTCACCCCGAACAGCCGCCCGAAGCCTTGCCAGAACGTGGCGCGGAACGACCCGAGAAACGCCTTCAAGATGTTGTAGCTCGATTGGTTGGTCTCGCGGCGAACCAGCTTGATCAGGATCTTCGCCTGGCCCTTGGTAAACTTCTTGAGAACAGGCTTGTACTGGTTGAACACGTCCTTCTCCATCTGCTTGAGGTGTTTCTCGCGCTCTTTCTGGGTGGGGAACGTTTCGATGTACTCGTAGGTCTCGATCAAGGTTTCCGAGATGAGCTTGGCGTAGGGGAGCGTGCGCTTCACGTCGCGGACGGTGCGCCAATAGAACTCCTCTTGCTTCTTATTTTTGAACTTCAGCTTGGGGAACACGGTGATTTCGTTAAACACCAGCACCAGCACCGTGTCGCCGTCCTCCGTTATCTTATGGTACTTCCCCTGAAACACAGGTCTCCTCGCCGACGGCACCCTCGACCCATCAGGCAACGCCGTCTCCTGTGCCGCCACGCCAATCACTCCCATCAACAGGGCTAATAAAAACCCTAACCACCGTGTCCACATAATTATAATAGAGCGTTGCGAAAAGCCTCGATTATCTCTTGAGCATATCGGTAATAAAGCTCAGCTGTATCCTGATCATATTCCACATAATCGTCATAGTCAGCCTTTTGCCTGGCGCTCAGGATTTGAGAGTAATGAGATAAATGAACTTTATCTATTTTTCCCTCTCTTACAAAATGTAGACTTAACATTTGGTAAACTCCATTATGCGTTTGAGGTCCTATCTTGTGCGACAACAGCAATGCGCAAGCAGCAGAGAAAACCGCATAATAAACACGATTCATAGCTGAATTGTATTGTTCCATGTCCATTAAGGAACGCGAAACAATCATCAGATTATCGGCTTTCTCAAGGCGCCACTGAATTAAAGCATGACGGTCTTGAGAGCTTAAAGAATCTTTCATAGTCGAATTCCTTCATTCATAACGTTGCAATAGAAGGGAGTTTTAAATGGACGATTTTCCCACTCTTTTTTTGTGGTTAAATAGGGGCTTACCATAATGCCATCGGAAAGAAGCAAGTCGCAGAATTGACCAAAAAATTCTTCTTGTCTTGCAACAGATATTTTATCGGTATCCTCAAGGATGAGAACATCAAAATCTGAATCTTCACGAGCGTCCCCTCGTGCCTCGGAACCATAGAGGATTATCTCAGCATTCGGAGCTACCGAGCGGATAGTTTGACGTATCTTTTCTACAGCTTCTGGACGTTTCATTTTTACTTGTTTTTGCAAATATACTGGATTATTTCCTTTAAAACAAATTATATTAAGATTCTGATTTTTTGGCGGGGGGATAGTCGAGGGTGTAGTGGAGACCGCGGGACTCCTTTCGCTCCTTGGCCTGGCGCATGATCAGGTAGCCCACGTTGATGATGTTGCGCAACTCGCAAATCTCGCGGGAGGCCTTGGAGCACTTGAACAGGCGCTCCGTCTCCTCGTAAAGGATGTCGAGGCGATTCCAGGCGCGGTCAAGGCGTAGGTTGGAGCGAACGATGCCCACGTAGGCGCCCATGATCTGATTCACCTCCTTGATACTCTGGGTGATAAGCACCATCTCCTCGGGGTGCTGGGTACCCTCATCGTTCCACTCCGGCACGTCGTCGCGGAACGAGTAGTGGTTCAAGTTGTCGATGGCATGACGGGCGGCCGCGTCGGCGTACACAACAGCCTCGATCAACGAGTTGGATGCCAGGCGGTTGCCCCCGTGCAGGCCCGTGCAGGAGCATTCACCGACGGCGTACAGTCGCTTGATCGACGACTCGCCGTTGCCGTCCACCTTTATGCCGCCGCACAGGTAGTGGGCAGCCGGAGCCACGGGGATGTAATCCTTGGTGATGTCGATGCCCAGGGAGAGGCACTTCTGGTAGATGTTGGGGAAATGGTGCTTGGTCTCCTCGGGGTCCTTGTGGGTGACGTCGAGGTAGACGTGCTCGGCTCCCGACTGCTTCATCTCTGAGTCGATTGCTCGGGCCACGATGTCGCGCGGGGCGAGTGACAGTCGGGGGTCATATTTATGCATAAATTCACGACCCTTGATGTCGCGCAGCACGGCGCCGTAGCCGCGCATAGCCTCGGTGATGAGGAACGACGGGCGGTCGCCGGGATGGTACAACGCGGTGGGGTGGAACTGGATGAACTCCATGTCCTTGACAGTGCCCTTTGCGCGGTAGACCATGGCGATGCCGTCGCCGGTGGCCACAAGGGGATTGGTGGTCGTCTGGTAAACGGCTCCCACCCCGCCGGTTGCCATGAGGGTGACACGCGACAGGAAGGTATCGACCTTGCCAGTGTCGGAGTTGAGCACGTAGGCGCCGTAGCAGGTGATGTCGGGCGTGCGTCGGGTGACTATCTTGCCCAGGTGGTGCTGGGTGATGATCTCAATCGCGAAATGGTTTTCGTAGATGTCGATATTAGGGGTGGTGCGCACGGCCTTTATCAGGCTCTGCTGGATCTCGTAGCCGGTGTTGTCGGCGTGGTGAAGGATGCGGAACTCGGAGTGGCCACCCTCGCGGTGGAGGTCGAAGTCGCCGTTTTCCTTCTTGTCGAAATCGACGCCCCAGTTGATCAATTCGCGTATCTGCTCGGGAGCGTTGGTCACGACCTTGCGCACGGCCTCGGGGTCGCTCAGCCAGTCGCCGGCGATCATCGTGTCCTCGATGTGCTTCTCGAAATTGTCGACCTCGAGATTGGTCACCGAGGCCACGCCACCCTGCGCGAGGGCAGTGTTGGCCTCGTCGAGGGTAGTCTTGCACACTAACGCCACTTTCGCCCCTGTACGGGCCACTTTCAGGGCAAAACTCATTCCGGCGATGCCCGAACCAATTACCAAATAATCGTAATAAAATGTCATATCTTCATCCTTTAAGGGGCTTGAAAGGCTCCTTGCACGCCACAAAATTACAAAAATTCCCATAAAAGTTGCTATATTCAATATTTATACTTAAATTTGCGGCAAGTTTTCAATGATTTGTTTATAAAGGGTATAAATATACGAAATTTATATGTCTAAAACGCATAACAATTACCAATCACCCCTACCCGTGGACGATTCCGGTTTTTACGGACGTTTTGGCGGGGCTTACATTCCCGAGATTCTTCACCGCAATGTGGAGAATCTGCGCGAGGCCTACTTCGAGGCTGTCGACGACCCGAAATTCAAGGAGGAGTTTGACTGGCTCATGCGCAATTACGTTGGCCGCCCGTCGCCGCTGTATTACGCAAAGCGCCTGAGCGAGCGTTACGGCACCAACATCTACCTCAAGCGCGAGGACCTCAACCACACGGGTGCCCACAAGATCAACAACGCCATCGGCTCGGCCCTGCTGGCCAAGCGGATGGGCAAAACCCGCATCATCGCCGAGACGGGCGCGGGACAGCACGGCGTGGCCACGGCTACTGTGTGCGCTCTGCTGGGATTGGATTGCGTTGTGTATATGGGCGCCACCGACGTTGCACGCCAGCAACCCAACGTGGAGCGCATGAAGATGCTCGGTGCCAAGGTTGTGCCGGTCACCTCGGGCAACCACACGCTCAAGGACGCCACCAACGAAGCCATCCGCGACTGGTGCTGCAACCCACGCGACTCATTCTATATCATCGGTTCTACCGTCGGTCCACACCCCTATCCCGAGATGGTGGCCCGTTTCCAGAGCGTGATCTCGGAGGAGATTCGCTGGCAGCTGAAGGAGTTGACCGGCTCGGAGGAACCCGACTATGTGATCGCCTGCGTGGGCGGTGGCAGCAACGCCGCCGGCGCGTTCTATCACTTTATCAACTCGCCCAAGGTGAAACTGATCGCCGCCGAGGCCGGTGGCAAGGGCGTGGACACCCAGGAGACAGCCGCCACCATCGCCTGCGGCCGTGAGGGTATTATCCACGGCGCCCGCACATTGGTAATGCAAACAGCTGACGGCCAGATTACTGAGCCATATTCCATTTCGGCCGGCTTGGATTACCCCGGCATCGGTCCGTTGCACGCATTCCTGGCCGAGAGCAAGCGCTCGGAGGTGCTCGCGATCAACGACGACGAGGCCTTGCGCGCCGCCTATCTCTTGACCAACCTCGAGGGCATAATCCCGGCACTTGAGAGCGCACATGCATTAGGCGTTTTGGACAAGAAAAAATTCGGCAAGGACGACACGGTGGTGGTTAACCTCTCGGGCCGCGGCGACAAAGACATGGCTACTTACCTCCGCTTCCGGGAGAAGTTTGGCCCCCAAACCCCCGAAGCGGGGGCTTAACGGCCCCCAAACCCCCGGAGCGGGGGCTTAGTTAGATAGCGATGTCTTAACGCGTTCGATTTCGCTCGATTTCACTCGATTTATAACGATTTCAGTCGAATATAAAAGAGATTTAGGTCGATTTCACTCGATTTCGCTCGATTTCACTCGATTTATAACGATTTCAGTCGAATATAAAAAATGAAAGAATATAAGCTTAAAGTAAATACCCGCGTTATCCCCGCCGACCTCGAGACGCCGGTGGGCATCTACCTGAAGGTGCGCGACCTGTTCCCCCAATCGGCTCTGTTGGAGAGCTCCGACTACCACACGACCCAAAACTCAGTGTCGCTCGTTGGCGTTGACCCTATCGGCTCGTTCGAGGTCTCGGACGGCGTGGTGCGTTGCCATTACCCTGACGGCTCAACCACTGAACAGAAGGGAGTTGACGTGATCGAGGCCCTGAAAGAGTTCCTCGCGGCGTTCAAGCTCGAGGGCTTGGACAAAGCCCCCTACGACGGCCTGCTTGGCTACACTGGCTACGACTGCGTGAAGTACTTCGAGAAGGTGGATATTCAAGCCAAGGAGGAGCAATTCGCCGACGTGCCCGAGATGAAATACAACTTTTACCGTTTCTTGCTGGTAGTCAACCACTTCAACAACGAGATGACCATCGTGGAAAACGTGCCCGAGGGACAACCCGAGCGCACCGACGAGATCGTGGCCGTGCTCCACAACCAGAACATGGCACAGTATCCGTTCAAGGCCCTGGACGACCGCGAATCGTCGTCGACCGACGAGCAATACATGGAGATGGTTGCCAAGGGCGTGAAGCACTGCAAGCGGGGTGACGTGTTCCAGATCGTGCCCTCGCGGCGTTTCTCGCAAGGATTCACAGGCGACGAGTTCAACGTGTATCGTCAGCTTCGATCAATCAACCCGTCGCCCTACCTGTTCTTCTTCGATTTCGGCGGCTTCAAGGTGTTCGGTTCGTCGCCTGAGACCCACCTGCGCGTGCAGGGCGACAAGGCTTACATCGACCCGATAGCAGGCACGTTCAAGCGCACGGGCGACGATGCCCGCGACAAGGCCTTGGCCGAAGAGCTGCTGCGCGATGAGAAGGAGAACGCCGAGCACGTGATGCTGGTCGACTTGGCCCGCAACGACCTGAGCCGCGGCGGTGGCAAGGTGGAGATCGAATTCTTGAAGCAGATACAATTCTACTCCCACGTGATCCACATGGTGAGCCGCGTGAAAGCGACATTGCCCGAGGGTGCCGATGTGTTGCGCTTGTTTGCCAACACTTTCCCAGCCGGCACGCTGTCTGGTGCTCCCAAGGTAAGGGCGATGCAGTTGATCGACGAGATGGAGCCCCACTCGCGCTTGCTGTATGGCGGTTGCATCGGCTATATCGGCTTCAACGGCGACCTCAACCAGGCAATCACCATCCGGTCGTTCCTTAGTCACGCCGGCCGCTTGTACTCGCAAGCCGGAGCCGGTGTCGTCGCCCGTTCCGTCCCCTCGAGCGAGCTCGCCGAAACCAACAACAAACTCGGTGCCCTCACCCGCTCCCTCCAGCCACGATAAAAGGCACCACTAGTGGAGGGTGACTTCGCCGCAGAGGGCGGAGTTGAGGTAGCCGACGACCTCTTTGGGGCCGAGGCCGAGGCCGAAGAGGTACATGAGTTTGGTCAAGGCGGCCTCCGAGGTAATGTCGTGACCTGAGATGACGCCAGCTTGCGTCAGGTGGTTGCCGGCTTGGTAGCGCTTGGAGTGAACCCCGCCGTTGACGCATTGGGTGACGTTGAGAAGCACCAGACCGCGACGCACAGCGTCCTCGATGGCTTGCGTGAACCAAGGAGCTGTGGGAGCGTTGCCAGCACCAAATGTCTTCAGGACGATGCCTTTCAACCCCGGTGTGGCCAGCTGGTGGCGCAGGATCTCCTCGGTGATACCGGGATGGAGGTCGATGAACATCACGCCGGTGTCCATGCCGTATTGCACCTTCAACGGCCGCTTGGTGGTGGATCGGCTCAAGGCGTCCTCGTTGAAGTGGATGCCGAGACCAATCTTGGCCAACGATGGATAATTGTTTGACTTAAAGGCGTTAAAGTTGTCGGCCGACATCTTGGTGGAGCGGTTGCCGCGCCACAGGTAGTTCTCGAAGAGGATGGCCACCTCCTGCACCATTGCGGTGCCGTATTGGTCGGTAGCGGCTGCGATCTGGAGGGCTGTAATGAGGTTTTCCTCACCGTCGGTGCGCACCTCGCCGATGGGCAACTGCGAGCCAGTGATAATCACCGGTTTATGGAGATTCTCGAGCATAAACGACAGCGCCGAGGCGGTGTAGGCCATAGTGTCGGTGCCGTGGAGGACAACGAAGCCGTCGAAGGAGTCGTAATTTTCCTCGATGTTGCGGGCGATCTCCTGCCAGTGGCGGGGGTTCATGTCGGAAGAGTCGATGGGTGGCTCAAATTGGATGTTGTCGATTTCGTAGTCCAACATCTTGATTTTCGGCACATTGTCGATGAGCGAGGTGAAATCGAAGGGCTCGAGCGCCTTGGTCTCGGGGTTCTCGATCATGCCGATGGTGCCACCCGTGTATATAATAAGGATGCGAGGCTTCTTCATATCAGCTATTTGGCTAAATGCTAAACGCTAAATGCTAAATGCTTTTACGACACCTTTGATCCCGGGGCCACAGGGGCTGTGGGGCCAATCACGACGAGAGAGCCATCATTGCTCTGGGCCGAGAGGATCATGCCTTGCGATACGATGCCTTTGAGTTTGCGCGGGGGGAGGTTGGCGATAAAGCACACCTGCTTGCCCACAAGCTCCTCGGGCTTGTAGTACTTGGCGATGCCGGAAACGATGGTGCGCTTTTCCATGCCGTCGTCGATGAGGAAGCGGAGCAGTTTGTCGGCCTTGGGCACTTTCTCGCACTCAAGGACGGTGCCCACGCGGATATCGCTGCGGGTAAAGGTGTCGAAATCGACGTCCTCGGCCTGCGGAGCGGGTTTCCAGGCGTTCTTCTGGTTCTCCTCCTTGATGCGGGCGAGGCGATCCATTTGAGCTTGGATTGCCGAGTCCTCGATCTTCTCAAAGAGGATTTCGGCTTGGCCAAGCTGGGTGCCGGGGGTGAGGATCTCGGTGCCGAGGGCGTCCCAAGCGGGAGCCTTGTCCAAGGACAGCATCTTGCGGAGCTTCTCAGCGGCAAACGGGGTAAACGGCTCGAAGGCCACGGCGATGTTGGCCGTGATCTGGAGAGCCGTGTAGAGGATGGTGTTGACGCGCTCGGGGTCGGTTTTGGCCACCTTCCACGGCTCGGTCTCCTGCAGGTAGCGATTGCCGAGGCGGGCGATGTTCATGGCGTCCTTGAGGGCCTCGCGGAAGTGGAAGTTCTCGAGGTTGTTCTCCAAGGCTTCCTTGATCTTGGCGATCTCGGCAAGAGCGTCTTTATCAATGGGTTGCAACTCGCCTGGAGTGGGCACCTTACCGTCGCAGTACTTGTGAGTAAGCACAACGGCGCGGTTGACGAAGTTGCCGAGGATGGCGGCCAACTCGCTGTTGTTGCGGGCCTGGAAGTCGCTCCAAGTGAAGTCGTTGTCCTTGGTTTCGGGGGCGGTGGCGGTGAGGGCGTAACGAAGCACGTCCTGCTTGCCGGGGAAGTCGCGCAGGTACTCGTGGAGCCACACAGCCCAGTTGCGCGAGGTAGAAATCTTGTCGCCCTCGAGATTGAGGAACTCGTTGGCGGGAACGTTGTCGGGCATCTGGTAGTCGCCATGGGCGTGCATCATCGTGGGGAAGATCAGGCAGTGGAACACGATGTTGTCCTTGCCGATGAAGTGGATGATGCGGGTCTCGGGATTTTGCCACCACTGTTGCCACGTGCCGTAGCGCTCGGGCTGGGCGTCGCATAGCTCCTTGGTGTTGGATATGTAGCCGATCGGGGCGTCAAACCACACATAAAGCACCTTGCCCTCGGCGCCCTCAACGGGTACAGGCACGCCCCAGTCGAGGTCGCGGGTCATGGCGCGGGGCTGCAAGTCCATGTCTAGCCACGACTTGCACTGGCCGTAGACGTTGCTACGCCATTCCTTGTGACCCTCGAGGATCCACTCGCGCAGCCACTGCTGGTACTTGTTCAAGGGGAGGTACCAGTTTTTGGTCTCCTTTTTCACCAGCGGGTTGCCGGTCTCGGCGTTGTAGGGGTTGATGAGCTCCTCGGGGCTGAGGGAGGCGCCGCACACCTCGCACTGGTCGCCGTAGGCGTCCTTGGCGTGGCACCGGGGACACTCGCCGCGGATGTTGCGGTCGGTCAAGAAGCGCTGTGTGCCCTCGTCGAAGTACTGCTCGCTGTAGTGCTCCTCCAATTTGCCGTCGTCGCAGAGCTTGCGGAAGAAATCGGAAGAGAACTTGCGATGGATATCCGACGTGGTGCGGGAGTAGATGTCGAACGAGATGCCCAGACCTTCAAAAGATTCCTTGAACAACTTGTGATATCGGTCGACGACGTCCTGGGGGGTGCAACCCTCCTTGCGGGCGCGGATGGTGACGGGCACGCCATGCTCGTCGCTGCCTCCCACGAGCATCACCTCTTCACCACGCGACCGCTTGTAGCGGGCGTAGATGTCGGCGGGAACGTAAACTCCGGCCAGATGGCCGATATGTACAGGCCCATTGGCATAAGGCAGGGCCGTGGTTATCAAGGTTCTTTTAAAGTCTGGCATTAGCTTTCAGTTTTCAGTTTTCAGTTTTCAGTTTTCAGGATCTTCGTCCTTAATCCTTGGACGGTTGCTCCTTAATCCTTGGACTGTGGCGCAGTCACAGTCCAGTGGTCGCCGGCGAGGATCATCTCGCGCAGGGAGTTGAAACCCTTCTTGGCGCGCACCTCCTCAACCTGGCGGTCGATATCCTCGTTGTAGACGGGGGAAGCCACGTCGCGGATCACGCCGATGGCCAAGGGCAGGTCGGTGCCGTCCATCATGGCCAATTGTTGGTGGAGGAAGTTGGAGGGAGTATGGGCGTCGTGCACGAGCACATCGTCCATGGTGTATCCGTCCTCGCCGATGGTTACGGCCTTCAGCAGGAAGCCGTCGCGCACGAGGCCGCGGTTTTTCTCCTTGCCGAAGATCATCTTCTCGCCGTGGACGAGGTGGATGGTGCGGTCGGCGCGGTATTCGCGGTCGGTGATGGCGTTGTGAATGCCGTTGTTGAAGATCACGCAGTTCTGCAGAATCTCAACCACCGACGCGCCGTCGTGCTTGGCGGCTGCCACAAGTACCTCCTCACTAATCTTCAGCTCCACGTCGATCGAGCGGGCGAAGAAATTGCCGCGGGCGCCGAAAGCGAGCTCAGCAGGGATGAAAGGGTCCTCGGTGGTACCGTAGGGCGACGACTTGGACACGAATCCGCGGTCGCTCGTCGGGGAGTACTGGCCCTTGGTCAAGCCATAAATCTTGTTGTTGAACAAGAGCATGTTGATGTTGACGTTGCGGCGGATGGCGTGGATGAAGTGGTTGCCACCGATGGCGAGGCCGTCACCGTCGCCGGACACTTGCCACACGGTCATCTCGGGATTGGCCACCTTGAAGCCCGTGGCGATAGCGGCCGCGCGACCGTGGATGGTGTGGAACCCGTAGGTGTTCATATAGTAAGGTAGGCGCGAGGAGCAACCGATACCCGAGATCACGGCCGTCTTGTAGGGGGGAATCCCGAGCTGGGCCATGGCCTTGTGCAGGGTGTTGAGAATCGCGTGGTCGCCGCAACCGGGGCACCAGCGTACGCTCTGGCCGTTCTTGAAATCGCCGGCCGAATATGTAGTGCAGGGAGTTTCCATCTTATTTTTCCTCCATGATTTTGGTTACGGCATCCACAACCTCCTTAACGAGGAATGGCTGGCCTTGAATCTTGTTGACGCGCTCGATTTTCACCTCGGGGAACTTGGCCTGGAGGTAGTCGGCGAATTGGCCCGTGTTCAACTCGGCCACGATCACCTTCTTGTAGCGGCGCAGGATGTCGCCGGTGTTTTCGGGCAGTGGCTGGATGTAGCGGAAGTGGGCGAAAGCCAGGTGGCCGCCATTGGCGTTGATCTCGCGGGTGGCGGTGAGCAAGTGGCCGTAGGTGCCACCCCAGCCTACGAGCAGGGTGTCGGCGTCGACGTCACCGACGACCTCCAATGCGGGGATGTCGCGGGCGATGCGGGCTATCTTCTCGCGGCGGGTCTTCATCATCTTCTCGTGGTTGATGGGGTCGGTGGAGATGGCACCGGTGTTGGTGTCCTTCTCAAGTCCGCCGATGATGTGGGTTGCACCCTCTGTGCCCGGGATAGCCCAGTAGCGCACGAGCGAGGCGGCATCGCGCTCGTAGGGGCGCCAGGTGCCGTCGCAGCGGTCCTTGGGGAGGAAGTGGGGCTTGATCTCGGGGTATTCGTCAACCTCGGGCACGCGCCATGCGCTGGAGCCGTTGCCGATGAAAGCGTCGCTAAGAAGGATCACGGGAGTCATATGCTCGATGGCGATGCGGCAAGCCTCAAACGCCATGGTGAAGCAGTCGGTGGGGGAGCAGGGGGCAACCACAGCCACGGGACTCTCGCCGTTGCGGCCGTAGAGCGCCTGCATGAGGTCGGTTTGCTCGGTCTTGGTGGGCAGACCCGTCGAGGGACCGCCGCGCTGCACGTCGATTACCACCAGCGGCAGCTCAGCCATCACGGCAAGACCGATGCCCTCGCTCTTCAGCGCCAGGCCGGGGCCGGAGGTAGAGGTTACGGCCAGGTCGCCGGCGAAGGAGGCGCCAATGGCCGAGCACACTCCAGCGATCTCGTCTTCCATCTGGCACGCCTTCACGCCCAGGTCCTTGCGCTTGGCAAGCTCGTGAAGGATGTCGGTGGCGGGAGTGATGGGGTAGGAGCCGAGGAACAGGGGACGACCCGACTTCTCGGAAGCCATGATCAGGCCCCAGGCGGTGGCGGTGTTGCCGTTGATGTCGGTGTAATCACCGGGGATGATCTCCTCGGTCTCGATGCGGTAGGTTGATACCGAGGCGTGTATATTGTGGCCGTAGTCGAAACCGGCTTGGAGCACCTTGGAGTTGACCTCGTAGATTGCGGGCTTCTTGGCGAATTTGGTTTTCAAGTGATGCAGGGCGCTTTCCAAGGGACGGTCAAAGAGCCAGCACACCAAGCCGAGGGCAAAGATGTTGCGGCACTTGAGCATTGCCTTGTTGTCGAGACCCGAATCGGCCAAAGCATTCTTGGTCAAGGTAGTTACGGGCACCTCCACGACTTGGGCCTTGATGCCCAGCTCGGCGATGGGGTCGTCGGTCTCGAAAAGCGCTTTCTTCAGGTCGGCGGGCTTGAAAGAATCGATGTCGGTGATGATGACGCCGCCGGGGGCGAGAAACTTGACGTTTTGCTTCAAGGCCGCGGGGTTCATGGCCACAAGCACGTCGCAACGGTCGCCCGGGGTGTAAACGCCCGAGCCTACGCTCACCTGGAAGCCTGACACGCCGCTGAGCGAGCCTTGCGGGGCGCGGATCTCAGCCGGATAGTCGGGGAAGGTTGACACTTGGTTGCCCATGCCGGCCGACACGTTGGTGAAAATGTTGCCGGCAAGCTGCATACCGTCGCCCGAGTCGCCCGAGAAGCGGACAACCACGCGGTCCAGGGTTTTTACAGTGGGTTTCTCTGACATAAGCTTTTTACTCTAAAAATTGTACTATATGTGAAAACGCAGAATGATTGGCTTAGAGCCTAATTTGCCGCGAAGTTACGAAATTTAAGTTAAGCAAAGGTCAACAATCGGAAAAATTTGGTAATTTCGCGCAAAAAGTTAGGGTTTAAGGTTTGAGGTTTAAAGTTTAAGGTTTAAAGTTTAAGGTTAATACCCACGCCTGAAGGCTGCAAACTAAAAACTAGAAACTAAAAACTAGAAACTAAAAACTAGAAACTAAAAACTAGAAACTCTATATCCCAATGAAAGCATTACGCGCAACATTAGCGTTGGTGGTGGCCGCCATGACGCTCTCAGCCTCGGCCGAGCATCTAAAGAGCCTCAACAAGGATTACATCGACAACTCGGTGGCACCCGGCACCGATTTCTATAAACATGTCAACGCCGGCTGGCAGAAGGCCAACCCGCTGACCCCCGAGCATGCGCGCTACGGACAGTTCAACATCCTGAGCGACACCTCGGAGGTGCGCGTCAAGGACATCGTGCTTGGCTTGGCCGCAACCAACCCCGAGCCGGGCACCGTCGCTTTCAAGGTGTCCACAATCTACGAGCAGGCCATGGACAGCGACCGCCGCAACCGCGAGGGCGCTACCCCCATCCTGGCCGACCTTAAGAAAATCGAGAACACCCCGGCCGATGGCATGGAGGACCTGTTCTTGTGGATGCACACCAACTACGGCTCGCCGCTGATCGGCGCCGGCCCGATGGAGAACCTGGTCAACTCCAACGAGTACGCCATGTACGTCTCCGGTGCTGGTCTCGGCCTGGGCGACCGCGACTTCTACCTCCTTAACGACAAGGAGAACAAGAAGGTGCGCGAGGCTTACCAAAAGTTGATCGTAGGCCAGATGATGAACGCCGGCTACTCCAAGAAGGACGCCACACGCATCATGAAGAACGTGATGAAAATCGAGACCCTCCTTGCCGACTCGACCTGGACCCGCGAGGAGTCGCGCAACATCCCCGCGATGTACAACCCCCGCACGTTCGCCCAACTCAAGGAGATGTATCCCCACATCCCCTGGGACCGCTTCTTCATCGAGACTATGGAGATCCCCTCGCCCGAGACGGTGATCGTGACCGAGATCAACACCGTGGCCCAGGGCGACAAGCTCTACGCCACCCTTACCGACCGCGAGAAAAAGGACCTCTACCTGTGGGAATACGTGTCGCAAGCTGCCGGCAAGTTGTCCGACAAGTTTACCGACACCGCTTTTGAGTTCTCCAAGGTGAAGAGCGGCGTCACCGAGCAACGTCCCCGCTGGAAGCGCGCCCTGGGTGCCACCTCCGGCGCTATGGGCGAGGCTATCGGCCAGCTCTACGTGGAGAAATACTTCCCCGCATCGTCAAAGGAGTATATGCTCGGCTTGGTGGAGAACCTGCGTCGCGCCCTGGGCAAGCACATCATCCAGCTCGAGTGGATGACCCCCGAGACCAAGCTCAACGCCATCACCAAGCTCAACGCGTTCACCGTCAAGATCGGCTACCCCGACAAGTGGAAAGATTACTCCACGATGGAGATCGACCCCCAGAAGAGCTACTACGAGAATATGCACAACGTGTCGATGTGGCACCAGAAGGAGTACCTGAAAAAGTGGGGCAAACCTGTCGACAAGACCGAGTGGGGCATGACTCCGCAGACCATCAACGCCTACTACAACCCGATGAACAACGAGATCGTGTTCCCCGCCGGCATCCTGCAGGCTCCATTCTTTGATCCCGAGGCCAGCGACGCCGAGAACTACGGCGCGATCGGCGTGGTGATCGGCCACGAGATGACCCACGGTTTCGACGACCAGGGCCGCAACTTCGACGCCGAGGGTAACATGGTGAACTGGTGGACCGAGGAGGACGCAGCCGCTTTCGAAAAGCTTACGAAGGGCTTAGCCGACCAGTTCAGCGCCGTTGAGGTGCTCCCCGGCTTGATGGCCAACGGCGAGTACACCCTTGGCGAGAACATCGCCGACCAGGGCGGCCTGCGCGTGGCTATGACCGCGTTCCTCGACTCCCAGAAGAAGAAGGGCGTTGACATCAACAGCGAGGAGGCCAAGATTGACGGCTTCACCCCGCTCGAGGTGTTCTACATGAACTACGCCAACGTGTGGGCGCAGAACATCCGCGACGAGGAGAAGCGCTCGCTCACCACGGGCGACGTGCACTCGCTCGGCGAGAACCGCGTGAACGTGACGCTGCGCAACATCGCGCCCTTCTTCGAGGCATTCCAAATCACCGAGGGGCAGCCCCTCTACCGCGCTCCCCAGGACCGCGTCGTAATCTGGTAAGGAGCCGCAAAGCGGCAAGTTGGCAATATCCCCGGGTGACCGCAGGGAACCCGGGGATAACGAGAAAATCTCCGATAAATAATCATTTGAGCCGCAAAGCGGCGATTTAAACAATGAAACTAAGATCTCTTTTTACAGCGATATTTTTACTTGCAATAGCAGCCGCCTGGGGCGCCCCGCGCTACATCTTCTATTTCATAGGCGATGGCATGGGCATGGGCCACGTGATGGCCGCCGAGACCTACAACCGCGAGGTGCGCAAGGCCCAGGAGCCGCTGCTTATGATGCGATTCCCCGTCGTGGGCATGTCGATGACCTACAGCGCGTCGTCGCCCGTCACCGACTCGGCAGCGGCCGGCACAGCCCTCTCCACGGGCCACAAAACCAACAACAACTACCTTGGCGTCACCCCCGACACCACCGCCGTCGAGTCGATGGCCAAGGTATTGCAGCGCGACGGCTACGGCATCGGCATCTGCACCTCGGTGTACCCCGACGACGCCACCCCCGGCGCTTTCTTCGCCCATGTTCCCTCGCGCTCAATGTATTACGAGATCGGCAAGCAGGCGGCTGAGAGCGGCTACGAGTTCCTCGCCGGTAGCAACTTGCGCGGCACCGTCGACAAGAAGGGCATCCCCACCGACCTCTACGAGGTACTCCAAAAGAGCGGCTACTCGGTGGTGCGCGGTACCGACGCAATTTCGTCAGTCACGACTGACAAAATCTTCTTGCTCAGCCCCGATTCCACCCGCATCTCCAACATAGGCTACACGATCGACTCCATCCCCGGGGCGTTGACGTTGCCCGAGATTACCCGCCAGTGCCTCAGCCACTTGGAGAAACTGTCGCCCGACAAATTCTTCATGATGGTGGAGGGCGGTAACATCGACCACGCGGCCCACGCCAACGACGGGGGCGCCGTGATCAAGGAGATCGTCAACTTCAACGAGGCCCTGCAGATAGCCTACGATTTCTACCTCCAACACCCCGACGAGACCCTGATCGTAGTCACCGCCGACCACGACACCGGTGGAATGGCCTTGGGCAACAAGTACCTCAAATACCAAGCCCACTTGGAGTACATCGACTACCAGAGGATGTCGAAGGACGAGTTTTCCGACCAATGCAAGGCTATCCTGAAGTCGCGACGCGTGTTCACGTGGGACGACATGCGCAAGATGCTCGAGGATAAGTTTGGGTTCTGGAAAGGCGTGCCCGTGAGCGAGAAGCAGGAGCAGGCGCTGAAAGAGAAGTTTGAGCAGACGTTCGAGTTGCGTAACTCCGAGGACCAGAAGACGTTGTACAACTCGTTCAACGCTTTCGCCGTGGAGGTGTTTGACGTGCTCGACGCGGCCACCGGCATAGGATGGACCACCACCAGCCACACCGGCAACCCGGTGCCAGTTTACGCCATCGGCGTGGGCGCCGAGCAGTTCGCCCGCCTCAACAACAACATCGACATCCCGCAGCGCATCCTCAACGCCGTCGAGAAATAACCCGGTGACGAAGCCACAAAGCCGTCAGCATGGATTCGATGTGCAACTGATGGCGTAGCCATCCTTCTCTACGTAACCCCATGCTTTAGCTTGGGGTAGCGCAACCCTACAGATTAAATGGTGGCGGAGCCACCTCTCTATAGAATCAAGTTATATGAAGAAAACTCTCACAATACTATTCCTCGCCCTTGCTATTTCCGCCTCAGCCAAGGTTGACTTGGCCGCTATCTGCGACTCGGTGAGCGCCGACCAGGCCCGGTTCACCGCATTGACCAACCGTTTCCTCGTTGGTGACACCACGTTGACTATCAACGAGAAATGCTTGGTATACTACGGCTCGGCATGCGGCGCCGATTTCAACCCCGACGCCGAGTACCCGGCCTTGGACCGCGCCTACGCCTCCACCGACTGGCCCCGCGTGCTGCTGATGGCCGAGCAGGCCCTCACCGCCGACCCCTGCTCGCTCGACCTCACCATCAAAGCCCTCACCGCGGCTACGCAGGTCGACGGGCTGTCGCAGGCCAAGGCTGAGACCTACCGCAACCGCTACTGGATGCTCCAGGACGCCATCATGGCCTCAGGCATGGGACTCACCCCCGAATCGCCGTGGATCCTCCACAGCCCCGACGACGAGGCACGCTGGCTCCGCAACGTGCTGCGTGTCAACGAAATCATGGAGCGCACGACCATCCAAGGCCTCGACGCCGTGAAGGTAAAAATGAACGAAACCCCCGACCCCGTCATCCTCTACTTCTCCATCATCAAGAAATAAGCGGGGTGACAGAGGCCACCGCAAAAATAGAAAGAGCGACAGAGGCCACGGCGGCGCACCGCGGGGCACGGGTGTTCCCCCCTCAGCCGAGCCGCAACGCGGCGAGTTGGCAATATCCCCGTACGACCGAGGAACGAGGGAGTGCGGGGTTAAGCGAAGATTCTATTAAATATAACTCACAGCCCCAACGGGGCGGTTTGGCGCTTTCCCAAACCGCCCCGTTGGGGCTATGAGTCAGGTGGATGGGACCAGTCTTCTTCACGCCAGGTTCCCTACGGTCACCCGGCGTTATTACCAACTCGCCGCGTTGCGGCTCGGCTGGTGGTGTCTGTTGGAGCCACTATTATAGATTTTATCTTTCGTTTGGCTAGGTAGTGTTGGTAGCGGAAGCGGGCTTCGTGGGTGATGTTGGGGAGATCGACGGGGGGCGCCGAGGTGTAGATGTGGAGGGTGTCGGCGTGGCGATGGATGATGTCGACACGATGATTGCGCTCGACGGTGTACAGCTCGTCGTCGGCGCTGACGATTGGCTCGAAAGAGATGGTTAAAATCAAGGCCATGCCAGCGCCAAGAGTGGCGAAGCCCCAACCTTTACGACGGTCGACAGCCCAGATAATCAAGACGATAAGCACAATAGCAATGACCCAAAGCAGAGTGGCGGAAGGATATAGGCCAGTGACAACCCCACCGGGCACGTGGGCCACGAGCGTCGCCGCATAGTCGATGCCTTGATATAGCCAATCGGTAGCTGTCGCTAGCCACCCGGGCACGCCTCCCGCGGCATCGAAAATCAGCGCCAATACGCCTATGCCGATAAACCAGAGTAACAATAAGGAAATCAGCAAGTTGGATGCCAAGAAATAGAGGGGTAACTGGTGAAAATGCCACACCGCCAGTAGCGCCGTTGCCGCCATCGCCGCCAAAGGCACTCCCACCGCGGCGCCCGCGGCCCTAAACCAGCGTGAATGGATCTCCAAACGCCACCACCAGGCGCTAAACAGCAACAAACCCGTCACAGCCGCAAAGGATAGTTGTGCCCCTGCGTCGTAAAGGCTTCTCGGATCGGCGATTAGCAACACGATAGCGGCTAGGCACAGAGCGTTGAAGCCCGAATTTACCCTCCCTAGCACCACAGCTCCGCAAGCCAGAGAGGCCATCAACACCGAGCGCGTCACCGAAGGCGAAAAGCCTGTCAAAGCGGCATAAATCCACAGCAAAGCGATCAGCACCACGGCCTTCCATCGACGACCTCTGGTCCCGAACAGAGCCAACAGAACCGTTCCGGCGATCATCGCCAGCACACCCACATGAGTGCCACTCAGGGCCAGCACGTGTGCCACCCCAGCGGCCGCATAGCGAGGCTGCGTGTCGGGGTCAAGGTGTGTGCGGTCGCCCAACAACACCGCCACGAGCATTTGCGACGTCCCCTCCCCGAGAGGCGACAAAAGCAACCGGTCGACCAAACGCGAGCGCCACTCGGCCATCTTGGCCCACAGCGAGGGGTCGCGACCAATTCGCTTTAGGTTGCGAGGCGTTACATAGGCGGTGGCCACCACACGGTTGCGCCAGTGGTACTGCTCAAGGGTGGTTTCATCGGGCAGATAGGTGGTGTAATCGGGGGTGGCGAGCTGGGCCTTCACCGACACCGAATCACCTATCGCCAATGGGGGCAGAAAGGTTGTGGTCGTGACATGGACCACCATTCCCGAGCCGCGCACGAGCATGGAGCGCCCGCTTTCCCCCTCGTTGACCTTCAGCACCACCCCTCGCAGCTCCATCTCCCCGTCAGGCAACTGTGGCAAGGGGGCGTCATCGACCCATGCTAGCGTCCACCCCAGCGTGAAAGCGAGCGCCACAACCCACGGCAGCTTCCCCATAGGTCCTATAAGCCCCATCAGCCCCATCAGCCCCAACAGCCATATAATCCCCCACCAGGGGACAGCGCCATAAACGACGATGCCCGCCGCCAGGGAGATGGCGGCGGGCATCAATGGTGCTTGGTTCCACGGGGGCCGCATGGGCTAGGGGTTATGAGTTCCAGATGAGCCAAGCGGCGAATGCTTGCAGCAGCAACATCTCCAGGCCGTTCTTCACCTCGGCACCGCGCTCGCGGGCGCGTTTCATGAACAGCGTCACGTCGGGGTTGTAGAGCAGGTCGTAGCACAGGTGCTCGGGCGAGATCAGCTCGTAGGGGATTGGCGGGCACTCGTCGGTGTGGGGGTACATGCCCAGGGGCGTGCAGTTGACTATCACCTTGTGCTCGTCCATTACCTCGGGGGTCAGCTCGTCGTAGGTGAGGCGGTCGTCCTGCTTGGTGCGGGAGACGTACACCGGTTCGATTCCGAGGTTGACCAATCCCTGTCGCACGGCCTTTGCGGCGCCACCGGTGCCGAGTATCAGCGCTTTCTTGTGGCAGGGATGCAAAAGGGGCTTGATCGAGTCGGTAAACCCGATGATATCAGAGTTATAGCCCTTGAACTTGATATTGTCGCCCTTGCCGCGGATGAATTTGATGACGTTGATGGCGCCAATCTCCTTGGCGTCGGGGTCCATCTCGTTCATATAGGGAATTATCAGTTCCTTGTAGGGGATGGTGACGTTAAGCCCTTGAAGATTAGGGTTTTCGTCGATCACCTCCATGAAGTCGCCAATATCGGGAATCTCGAAATTGACGTAGCGGGCATCGATTCCCTCGGCATCAAACTTCTGGTTGAAGTAGTTTTGCGACCAAGAGTGACCCAGTGGATATCCGATGAGGCCGTAAAGGCGCTCGGGTTGGCGAGGTGCCATAGGGCGTTACTCCACTACGATTTTGGCAAGATACCACTTGCCGTCAAGACGCTTGAACTCCATTGTGTACTCGGAGAACGAGTCAACCCAACCGCAGTCGAGGTAAGCCTGACCGTACTGCATTTCGCCCCAAGCCTGGTAGTATTCCTCGCCGTCGCGTTCCTCGGGACCCATGGCCTTGAATGTCTCGGGCTTGAGGATCTCGGCATATTGCTCGCGCTGGGCGTCGCTCAATTTCAGGCGGGAGGTCATGAAATCGGCGTCGGTGGAGAATTGTGCGATAAACTGCTTGAAAGGCTCGGCACCCTGGTTGCAGGGGGTGGAAGGTGATTCCATTTTCTTGATGGAAGCCTGAATGTCGGCGCGGGTTTGGGCGGCGGCGCTGAGGCCAATCACTAATGCCAATGCAAGTAACAATCTTTTCATAACTTGAAGATGATGAATGGTTTATACTATTGGTTATGCGTGGATTACAGATTCTTGATCATGTGAGCCACAATGAAAATAATCACGAAAATAATGATGATAACACCCGAGAACACCAGCGCGCCGGTAGCCAAGTTGCGCGGGGGCTTGCGTAGCGACACAAGGCCCATGACGAACGCCACCAAGGCGATCAGCCCAGCCAGGGGGCCGAACCACCAGCTTGCGGCCAGCGGCAGGAACGCGCTAAGGATGAACAGCGCCCACGACGCCAGCGGCAGGAACGCGCTAAGGATGAACAGCGCCCACGACGCCAGCGCCAGGCCAAACGCCCAGCGTGCCAGCTTGTTAGGCTTACGGTGCTCCTTGGCCAACTCCTCTACGGCCTCTTTGGCCTCCTCGGAGGCTTTGTCGATTGCCGATTCGGCCTTTTGAGCCAGCGTTTCGTCGACGGGAGCCGAGGGGGTGGCCCCTTCGGTCTTCTCTATTGTTGTCTTTTCTTCTGCCATACAACGAGTGTATTATGCGCGAAATTAATCAAAAGATTTGTATCACAGCGCAATTGGAGGCAAAAATGGAGATTCAAGAACGAAGTGCAAAATCCGTCGTTCTGAATAGCCCCCTA
>JAJPXC010000036.1 GCA_021205635.1 Bacteroidales bacterium
TCGTCCAATTGGGCAAGTCAAGTATGCTTTAATTTAATTCAACCAACAGGTTTCTCATTATATATAAACGGCGTTAAGGGAGGCTTGGTTTAAGAGATGCCGTGGAGTAGATCCTCCAAGCCCATCTGGTCGACCAGGATTGCGCGTGCCTTGCCGCCTTGCGACGGACCCACGATGCCCGCTTCCTCCAATTGGTCCATGATCTTGCCAGCGCGGTTGTAACCGATGCCGTATCGACGCTGCAGCGACGAGGTCGACGCGTTGCCGCTGTCAACCACAGCGCGGGCAGCCTCCTCAAACAGCACGTCGCGGTCGGTCATGTTGGCCAAAGCCTCGGCGTCACCACCTTCGGGCACGTATTCGGGCAGGTAGTAGGGATGGTCGTAGCCCATCTGGCTGTCCACCCAATCCACCAAGGCTTCCACCTCGGGCGTGTCGATGAAGGCGCATTGCACGCGGGTCATCTCGCCGTTGATGCTGATCAACATGTCGCCCTTGCCGATCAATTGATTGGCACCAGTGCGGTCGAGGATAGTGCGGGAGTCGACCATTTGCTGCACGCGGAAAGCGATACGGCCGGGGAAATTGGCCTTGATGATACCGGTGATGACGTTGGTCGAGGGGCGCTGGGTGGCGATAATCATGTGCATACCCACGGCACGTGCTTTCTGGGCGATACGGGCGATAGGTGTCTCAACCTCCTTGCCGGCGGTCATGATCAAGTCGGCAAACTCATCGACAATCATCACGATGTAGGGGAGGAAGCGGTGTCCCTTCTCGGGGTTGAGGCGGCGAGCGGTGAACTTGGCGTTGTATTCGGCCAACGAGCGGCAGCGGGCGTCCTTCAGCAGGGCGTAGCGGTTGTCCATCTCCAAGCAAAGCGAGTTGAGCGTCGTGATCACGCGCGACGGCTCGGTGATGATGGCGTCCTCCTCCTCGGGGAGTTTGGCGATATAATGCTTCTCGAGCTTGGAATATAGGCTGAACTCCACCATCTTGGGATCGACCAGCACGAATTTCAGCTCCGAGGGGTGTTTTTTGTACAACAGCGAGGCGATGATGGCGTTCAACCCCACCGATTTACCTTGTCCGGTGGCACCTGCCACAAGTAGGTGGGGCATCTTGGTCAAGTCGGCCACAAACACTTCGTTGGTAATCGTGGCACCAAGGGCCATGGGCAATGCTGCCTTCGATTCTTGGAACTTGCGCGAGGCGATCATCTCTCGCATCGACACGATCTGCGGAGCCTTGTTGGGCACCTCGATACCGATTGTGCCGCGACCCGGGATAGGCGCGATGATACGGATACCCAACGCTTTCAACTTCAAGGCGATATCGTCCTCCAAGCGCTTGATTTTGGCAATTCTGACGCCTTCGGCCGGGATTATTTCAAACAGGGTAACGGTAGGGCCCACGGTAGCCTCAATCTTGCTGATGGCAATCTGATACTCCTGGAGGGTGCGTACGATTCGCTCCTTATTCTCCTCCTGCTCGGTGATGTCAACGGTGTTGGTGTGCACGGGGTACTCTTTCAGAAGGTCAAGGGTAGGGAACTTGTAGCGTGAGAGCTCGGCGCGAGGGTCAAAGGTGGTGAGATCAGGTTCGATGGTCTCAGCCTGCTCGATGGTGCCTTTCTGCACCAAAAACGCCGGGCCTCCCTCGGCGGATTGCTCTGTTGAGATGGTTTCGGCCTCAGTGTCCTCAACTTCCTCGTCTACAAGGCCGTCGATTTCCTCTTTGGTGTCGGCCTTTACAAATTCATCGGTTTCCGTAGCCGTCTCATCCTCAATGTCTTGGAAGGTGAGGTCGGGAGTGTCGGTGATGGCGGGAGCGTCCTGCTCGTGCTGCTCGTTGGCGGTCATCGGGTCGCTCTCCATTTCCTTGGCCACTTGCTGCTGGATCTCAGCCTCTTGCTCCTCTTTCAGGCGCTGTTTCTCGCGGCGTATCTCCATGCGCTTTTGGTAGGCGTTGTACACGGTGATGAGGTCGTTGAGGTAGACGTAGCACACGATTCCGATCAACAATATCGACACGATTACCGCTCCGAGGTCGCCACAAGCGGCTGTCAACAAGGCGTTTACTGCATAGCCGTGATAGCCTCCCCAATAAGAGAGTGCTCCCAGTTCGAATGCCAGAAATCCCAGCACGATTGACAGGGAAATGGTGAGAACGAGGCTGCGAAAAGTGAGCGCCCAGAAATTGCATTTCCTCACCTTGATCAGGGCCAATCCCACGAGGATCATGTAGGCGATAACCACGAACGCGCCGTAGCCGAACCATTGGTTGAACAGCGTGTCGGCTACCCAAGCGCCCACCGGTCCGCCAATGTTGCGCACCTCGGTGGTGTGACCCGTCATCTGCTCGATGGTCATGTGTTCGACCATGCTTTGGTCGTCGGCTCCATGGCTAAGGAAAGATATCGAGGCCACAAGGGCGTAGACGGCGCATAGGATCAGAATCAGGCCGATGGCGCCTTGCAAGCGCTTGTCGGTAAAGAATTTCACAAAGCGCGACTGCTCTTTGGCCACGGCCGCTTTTTTCTTGCGTGTAGCGGTGGCTTCAGCGTTGTCGGCCTCGGCTTCGAGTGTGGCCGCACCTTTCAGAGGCTCCTCGGTGGAGCTTGCGCGGCCATGGAGTATGTCGGTGTTGAAGGAGGAGATATTATAAGGAGGCATGGAGCTAAGTTAAAAGTTAAAAGTTAAAAGTTAAAAGTTAAAAGTTAAAAGTTAAAAGTTAATAGTTTCTAGTTTCTGGTTTCTAAGGCGTATGCGGTAGCCTAGGGGGCCGGCCTTGGACGGCCGTAGAGAATGAGGTAATTAGTGAGTGGCGTATGCGGTAGCCTAGGGGGGCCGGCCTTGGACGGCCGTAGAAAATGAGGTGATTAGTGAGTGGCGTATGCGGTAGCCTAGGGGGCCGGCCTTGGACGGCCGTAGAAAATGATCTATTTATAACTTTGACAACGAATGTATTGTCTCCAGTGGATCCTTGGCGTTGAACACGTAGCTGCCGGCCACGAGCACGTCGGCTCCGGCCTCGGCCAATCGTCGCCCGGTGTCGAGGTTAACGCCCCCGTCCACCTCTATAAGAGTGTTCAACTTGGCGTCATCTATCATCTTGCGCAACCGCTTTACCTTGTCGATCGAGTGCTCGATGAACTTCTGGGCGCCAAAGCCCGGGTTGACGGTCATCAGCAGCACCATGTCCAATTCGGGCAGGATGTCCTCGAGCATCACCAGGGGCGTGGCGGGATTAAGGGTCACCGCCGCCTGCATCCCAGCGTCCTTGATGGCCTGGACGGTGCGGTGGAGGTGGAGACAAGCCTCTTGGTGAACGTTCATGATGCGTGCGCCGGTGTCGCGCACTTGCGACACCCACTTTTGCGGCTCCACGATCATCAGGTGCACGTCGAGCGGCTTCTGGGCGTAGCGGCCGACGGCCTCAATCACCGGGAAACCAAAGGATATGTTGGGCACGAACACGCCGTCCATCACGTCCAGGTGGATCATCGCCGCCTCTGAGCGGTTGAGCATCTCCACGTCGCGCTGGATATTGGCGAAATCGGCTGCTAGTAGCGAGGGGGAAACGAGCATATATGTTGGTTTTCAGTTTTCAGTTTTCAGTTTTCAGTTCTTTCTTCCTTTATTCCTTTCCTCCTTTAAAGGATAAAAGGATTAAAGGAGGAAAGGATTAAAGTGGGCTATTTAAAGCCCCCGGTTCGGGGGTTTGGGGGCCGAGTGCTTCGGGGGGTTGG
>JAJPXC010000064.1 GCA_021205635.1 Bacteroidales bacterium
TCATCGTCCAATTGGGCAAGTCAAGTATGCTTTAATTTAATTCAACCAACAGGTATTTTATTAGTTAATTTCATTGCTTAGCATGAGCCTTAGCGGCTTCCTCGGCTTTTTCAGCTTTGTTTTCTTTATGCATCTGTACAAGACACCAGGCAGCTACCCCACTCGCCATCAATGCGAAAGAGCCAATGAATATTGTTAATCCTATCATAATTCAGTATCCGTTTTAAGTTTTCTATTCTTATCTTTTGCGAAGCAGAAACATGTCAATCCTGCTATCATCAACAACAAGGACCCTATGCCGCCCAAAATAAATAGCCAAAGCTGGTTTATGTTCAATTGCATAATCCCCGCGAGG
Source organism: Bacteroidales bacterium (assembly GCA_021205635.1). Taxonomy (GTDB): domain Bacteria; phylum Bacteroidota; class Bacteroidia; order Bacteroidales; family Muribaculaceae; genus JAJPXC01. Next base: position 356 of record JAJPXC010000064.1, read on the forward strand.
ATTACACCTCCGAAGACTAGCTTGGACAGGTCGAGGCAGTATTTGCCAAACTCGTTGAAAAGTTTTTCTCTTTGGGACGGTTTCATCTTGCAAAGATAAATCTTTTCTCTTATATGTACAACAAATGAGGGGGCTATCGGTTTAAGGGGCCAAAAGAGAGGCTCTCACACCCCCCGAAACGGGGGGCTTATGCGAGGTTTTCGATGGCCGTCCAAGGCCGGCCCCCTAGGCTGCGCGGGGGCTTGTGGCAACGTTGATATGGCCGTCCAAGGCCGGCCCCCCCTAGGCTGCGCGGGGGGCTATGCAAGGTTTTCTATGGCCGTCCAAGGCCGGCCCCCTAGGCTGTGCGGGGGCTTGTGGAGCTATTCGAAGATGTCGCGGTAGATGTGGGAGGTGGCGCCGAGGTGGGAGGAGATGTAGTCGGAGGCGGCTTGGCCGGCGCGCTCGCGCAGCGTGGGATCCTCGTAGAGGCGGTCCAGGATGCCCTGTATACCCCCGGAGTCGGGCGCTGAGAATGCGGCTTTCAGTTCAATCAGGTCGCGTGCCTCGCGGAATTTGGCGTGCTTGGGGCCGAATACCACGGGTATGCCATAGACTGCGGCCTCGTTGATGTTGTGGATGCCTTGGCCGAAGCCTCCACCCACGTAGGCGGCGTGGCCATAGCGGTAAATCGAGGAGAGTTTGCCAAAACTGTCGACAATCACCACGCGGATCTCGTCCAAATCTCCCCTACCCTCTTCGACAGCTTTTTCCCATTCGCTGAGCAGCATGGAGGGGGCGGCGATGGATTGCTGTAGCTTGGCCAGGCGCTCGGTGTCAAACTCATGCGGGGCGATTACGGCGGCTACCTCGGGATGGTCGTTGAGCCAAGGGATGTAGATTGCCTCGTCGGCCTCCCAGCTCGACCCTACAATCAAGCGGAACGTCGTGCCGGTGGCGAATTTCTGGAGCGAGGTGGCTTTTGGGGGGAGTTTCATCACGTCGTTGACGCGGTCGAGACGGGTGTCGCCAGTGCGCTCCACCTCCTTGATGCCAATTTTGCGGAGTAGGCGCACTGAGTTGGTGTCCTGCACGTAGAACTTGGTGAAGCACTTGAGCATGCGGCGGAACATGCCTCCCCAGGGACGGAAGAAGATCTGCTTGGGGCGGAAAATGGCCGATACCAAGTAGATGGGCACGCCGGCGCGCTTTAGCTCGCACAGGTAGTTGCCCCAAAATTCGTATTTGATGAACAGAGCCATGCGTGGCTTGACAGTCTCGACAAGCTGGCGGGCGTTCTTGCGGGTGTCGAACGGCAGGTAGGCCACGGCGTCGACCAGCGGGTAGTCCTTCCTCACCTCGTAGCCCGAGGGGGAGAAGAAGGTCAACAGGATTTTGATCTCGGGATGGTTGCTTTTGATCATCTCGATCAGGGGGCGTCCTTGTTCAAACTCGCCGAGTGAGGCCGCGTGCATCCATATCCAGTCGCCTTGGCCCAGTTGAGCGATTTTCTCGGTCAATCGGGGCATGGTTTCGCGCTGTCCCGTGATCATCTTTTTGACCTTGGGGGAGCGGGTAGCAGCCAGTCGCGCGGCACCGGCGTAGAGGTGGATGCCGCAGTTGTATAGCGCGTTCATCGCGATTATTGGGGTAGCTTGATGTTGGCGATGGCGGCTTCCACGCGCTCAGCCACGGGGTCGAGACCCATCAATTCAATGATGTCGAACATGTGTGGACCCTTGCACTCGCCCACGACGGCCAATCGCAAGGCGTTCATGGTGTTGCCCAGGTGATAGCCTTTGTCGGCGATCCAGGCGAGAATCACGTCCTCGGTGGGCTTGGACTCGAGGTTGGGGAGGGCGCGCAATTGCTCGATCATGGCACGGAGGATGGCTGGGGTGTCCTCGCTCCAGCGTTTCTTCACCGATTTGGCCTCGTACTCGGTGGGAGCGACAAAGAAGAAACGAGCTTGGTCCCAGAGGTCGGTAACCAAGTTGGCGCGGCCTTTGACCATTGCGACGGCCTTTTGGATATACTCGTCGGAGAAGTCGGCGGGATTCACGCCATGAGCCTCAAGCACGGGGCGGAATTGGCGGGCCAGTTCCTCGTCGGGGAGTTCTTGCAGGTATTTATGGTTGAACCACAAGCCCTTTTCGTAGGCGAATTTTGCGCCGGCCTTGGAGCAGTGGTCGAGGGAGAATTTCGAGATCAGCTCGTCCATCGACATGATCTCGGTGTCGTCGCCGGGGTTCCAGCCAAGCAGGGCGAGGAAGTTGACGACGGCCTGGGGGATGTATCCTCGCTCGCGGTATCCCGAAGATATCTCTCCGCTCTTGGGGTCGTGCCACTCGAGGGGGAAGACGGGGAAGCCGAGGCGGTCGCCGTCGCGCTTGGAGAGTTTGCCTTTGCCGTCGGGCTTGAGCAACAGAGGAAGGTGGACGAATCGGGGAGCGGTGTCGGCCCAGCCAAAGGCCTCATAGAGAAGCTGGTGCAGAGGTGCCGAGGGGAGCCACTCCTCGCCGCGAATGACGTGGGTGATCTTCATCAGGTGGTCGTCGACGATGTTGGCCAGGTGGTAGGTGGGGAGGTCGTCGGCGCTCTTGTACAACACCTTGTCGTCGAGGACGTTGGAAGATATGGTGACGGGGCCGCGAAGCAGGTCGTTGACGGTGACCTGCTGATCAGGCTCGATCTTGAAACGTACGACGTATTTCTCGCCGGCGTCAATCAGGCGCTTCACCTCGTCGGCGGGGAGGGTAAGGGAGTTACGCATCTGGCCGCGTGTGCGGGCGTCGTATTGGAAGTTGGCGACCGCCGCGCGCTTTGCCTCCAATTCCTCGGGGGTGTCAAAGGCGATGTAGGCGCGGCCGTTGTCGAGGAGCATTTTCACGTGCTCGCGGTAGATGTCGCGGCGCTCGCTCTGCTTGTAGGGGCCGTAAGGACCACCCTCGCGGACGCCTTCGTCAATGCCGATTCCGAGCCACGCGAGTGCCTCGTTTATATAGTCCTCGGCTCCGGGGACGAATCGCTGAGAGTCGGTGTCCTCGATGCGGAGGATCATTTTGCCGCCGTTTTGTCGGGCGAAGAGATAATTGTAGAGGGCGGTGCGGACGCCGCCGATATGGAGAGGACCCGTGGGGGACGGGGCGAATCTTACCCTAACTTCTTGTTGCATGATTAGATTATGATTAACAGCCGCGAAGATACGGAAAAGTTTCTAGTTTCTAGTTTTTAGTTTCTAGTTTTTAGTTTCTAGTTTTTAGACCTTTCTTCTTTAAAGGAGGAAAGGAGGAAAGGAGGAAAGGGGGCATTAAAGCATTAAACCTGTTGGTTGAATTAAAATGGTAAAATATTTATAATGAAAAAGTTGCACATA
>JAJPXC010000087.1 GCA_021205635.1 Bacteroidales bacterium
AAAATACGCAGTGATCCTTGTCCAAGCAAAAGATTTTAAATGAAAGAGCCGTGAGCATTTTGTAATATTTTAGAGAATTTTTTTGGAAATTTGAAAAAAATACCGTTACTTTGTCGCCCAAAGAACGTATTAACGCGTCACTTACACAACGCTTAATCATTCGAATAAACAATAATTCTAAAAACTAAAGTATTAATTATGAAGAAACTTTACGCATCTCTGGCTGTCATCGCAGCCGCTTCGCTGGTTTCCGCATCGGCTGGAATGTTGTCCAACGACAACCTGCCTACCAAGGACATGAAGATGGTACAACGTCTGGAGAACCCCATCGCCCTTAACGCCAAGAAAACCATCAACCCCACCACCGATGCCAAGATCATCGCTCGCAACGCTAGCCTCTTCAACCACGATCGCCAGCTCACCGCAGCGCCCGCTTACATCACCGCTTCTGAGACCGCAGGCGATTGGACTAGCCTCTACAAGGACATTTGGGTAGACAACCCCAACCTGTACTGCGCCGAGGAAGTTATCATCTCCCAATCGGGCGACGATGTCATTATCGACGGCCTTGGCGAGTTCTATGAGCTCACCGGCACCAACAACGCAGGCAACGAGCTCGTTTATGCTTACTACAATGGCGGTATCAAGGCGACCATCGACGGCAACAAGATGACTATCGCCGGCGACCAAAACTTCGGTTACATCACCGTGTCTGGCTCCAAGTACGCTGAAATGTACATCTGCCCCGCTCTGGTTACTGAGGAGGATGGCGAGTACAGCGCTTCCATGCAGGATGGCGACGTTACCTTCACCTACGACGGCACCAACTGGGTAGCCGACTCCCCCTTCGGCGTATACGAGGTGCTCACCTCCGGCAACATCTACTGGTGGTCGACCCACTTCGATGTTGAGATTGTACAGTCGAACACCACGTTCACTGGCGCCCTTAGCGATGTCGACTTCGAATACCGCGTTTACTGCAAGGTTGACGAGGACGACTACGGCAAATACCTCTTCTCCTCCACCGGTTCCCCCCTATGCAACGGCTACTGCGTATACTTCGACATCGATGAGGACGAGATGACCGCCACCGCCAACGAGGCTATCATCGAGGATGAGAACCAAACCTACTACGAGGGTTATGGCCCCTTCTACCTCACCTCAGCTGTTCCTGATTGGTCTACCCTTTCCGACGGTACCGTATATCTTACTTACGTTAAGTATATGATCCTCTCCTACTCCGACGATCAGAAGTCCTTCTGGTACACCCGCACCCTCGACTTTGACAACCAGACTGGCGAGTCGGGCCGCTGGACCGTTATGAACTATGACCTCAGCACCGACGAAGGTGGCTACTGGTACGGCAAATGCGACGGCTTCTACTTGGAAATTGACGGAGCCGCTGGTGTAACCGACATCGCCGCCGACAAGATCGTCAACGCTTCCGCTAACGTTGAGTACTTCAACATCATGGGCCAGAAGGTCACCAACCCCGCTGCCGGAACTATCGTCATCAAGCGTCAGGGCTCCGAGGTTACCAAGATGATCGTTCGTTAACCCACCTATCCTAACAAACCATTCAACCCCAACACGGGCGCGACTCCCCTCGGAGCCGCGCCCGCTGCTTTTTGGGAAATTCTTTAATCCTTTCCTCCTTTAGAACCATTTTAAGGATGTCGCTATTCAGCGACCAGCATGCTGCTCATCACCTCCTTGGCCTTGTCGGCGCCAAGCGTGACCTCAATGATGGCTCCAGCGAATTGCAACGTGGTGCCAGGACCCTCCGAAGTGATCAAGTTTCCGTCAACCACCACGGGCAGCTCCACATAGGTGCCACCACCAGCCTCAATCTGGTCGCCAAGACCCGGGTAGCAAGTGGCCTTCATCCCTTTCAACACGCCCGTTGGAGCCAACACCACAGCCGGACCGGCGCAAATCGATGCCAGTTTGCCACCGCATGCCCATTGGGCCTTGATGATTTCGTTCACTTTCTCGCAAGCATGTAGGTTGGGAGCGCCGGGAACTCCACCGGGGATGATAATCCATTGGGCGTCGGTGGTGTCGATGTCACCAATCAACGCGTCGGCCTCCAGTTTCTGGCCAGTGGCACCGGTAACCGTTGTGGAATCGGTGATCGAGACCGTCACAACGTCCAATCCGCCACGGCGCAGGGCGTCGACCGTGGCCACGGCCTCCACCTCCTCAACGCCGTCGGCATAGAAGATGTAAGATTTCTGAGCTTTCATTGTCATAAATGTTAACGCGGTCATCGCCGCAACGAGTAATTTCCTTGTTTTCATAAGTTGATTTTCTATTAAAAACGCCCCTGCCAAAGCATTGTTTACCCCCACCCCTTTATCCTTTACCCTTTACCCTTTACCCTTGGCGCACCCCTTTACCCTTGGAGCACCCCTTTTTACCGATTTTTTTGTATCTTTGTGCCGTCAAAAAGGTAAAAGAGATGAACAACGAAATTTCCAAGGATATCCGCTACATCGGGGCCGACGACCTGGACCTCGATCTGTTTGAGAGCCAATACATTTGCCCCGAGGGGATGACTTACAACTCCTGGGTGATCCTCGACGACAAGATCGCCATCATGGACACCATCGACCAGCGCTGCGCCCAGCAATGGCGCGACAACCTCGACAGCGTGCTCGACGGCCGGGAGCCCTCCTATCTCGTGGTGCAGCATCTCGAGCCCGACCACAGCGCGTTGATCAAGGAGACGATGGACCGATTCCCCCAGTTGACGCTGATCGGCTCAGTCGCTTGCCTGAGAATGTTACCCCAATTCTTCGACGGCGAAACCTTCGAGGGTCGCACCCAAACCGTAAAGGACGGCGACACCCTAGAATTAGGGTCACACACCCTGCAATTCCTCACCGCACCCATGGTGCACTGGCCCGAGGTGATCATGACCTACGAGCGCTCGGAGCATGTGCTCTTCTCGGCCGACGCTTTTGGCAAATTCGGCGCTCTCTGCCACGAGAAGGAAGACGATTGGGCTTGCGAGGCCCGACGCTACTATTTCAACATCTGCGGCAAATACGGCGCACAAGTGATGGCCGCACTCAAGAAAGTGGAGCCCATGAAAGTGGACGTGATCGCCCCGTTGCACGGCCCCATCCTGCGTGGCGAGGCCCTGCGCCAAGCCGTCCACCTCTACTACACGTGGAGCAGCTACAAGCCTGAGAAAGAGGGCGTATTCATCGCCTACGGCAGCTTCCATGGTGGCACCGCCGAGGCAGCACATGAATTAGCACGCATGCTCCAGGAGCAAGGCGTCGACGTGGAGGTGAAGGACCTGGCCCGCGAGGACATGGCCGAGGCCGTGGAAAGCGCCTTTGAGCGCGACACCACAGTGATCATGGCACCCAGCTACGATGCCGGACTTATGCCCGTCGTGGCCGACTTCCTCCATCACCTGGAGTCGAAAGCATGGCAGCGCCGACGCGTGGCAATCGTCGAGAACGGCTCCTGGGCACCCTCAGCCGCCCGCGTGATCAAATCCCGGCTCGCCCCCCTCAAGGACCTCCAGATCATCGAGCCCACCGTCACCATCCGCACCCGCCTCAACCCCGCCTCCCGCGCCCAGCT
>JAJPXC010000009.1 GCA_021205635.1 Bacteroidales bacterium
AGACCTACCCACGGCGTCTCGTCGGCATCGTCCTATGTCTATCCCCGATGGGGACGAGAAAGGGCGCCTGGTGGGGCGCCCTTTGGGTATTGGGGGATTTTATTTTCGGGGGTGGAAGTTATTTCACTTTGTCGACGATTGCCTTGAAGGCGGCGGGGTTGTTGAGGGCAAGGTCGGCGAGGACTTTGCGGTTGATCTCAATGCCAGCCTTGTGGATGAGTCCCATGAGCTTGGAGTAGGTGAGGTCCTCGGCGCGTGCTGCGGCGTTGATACGCTGGATCCAGAGTGCGCGGAAGTTGCGTTTTTTGTTTTTGCGGTCGCGGTAGGCGTATGTGAGGCCTTTTTCCCAGGTGTTTTTGGCTACGGTCCAGACGTTTTTGCGGCAGCCGTAGTAACCGCGGGTGAGTTTCAGGATTTTCTTACGACGGGCGCGAGAGGCCACGTGGTTGACTGATCTTGGCATTTTCTTAGAGTTTTTGAGCGTCAGCGGCTTGATTGGCTCTTGGAAGCTGGTCGCTCGGTTGATTAATTGGTTGATAATCTCGAATTAAAAACGAAAGCTGAAATCGGCGGTGTTATTTGAGGCCAAGTAATGCCTTTACATTGCCCTCATCAACTCTTGCAACGAGGCCGAAGTGGGTGAGATTGCGTTTCTGCTTTTTAGTTTTCTTGGTCAGGATGTGACTTTTGAAAGCATGTTTTCTTTTGATTTTTCCTGAGCCGGTAAGGGAGAACCTTTTTTTGGCACCGGCGTTAGTTTTAACCTTTGGCATTTTCGTTAATTATTGAGTTTGTTAATATTAATCTTGGGCCATGCTCAGGCCGTGGGATTTTCGTTAGGATTGTTTCTTTTTGGGCGAGAACATCATGATCATGCGCTTGCCTTCGAGTTGTGGCATCTGCTCTACGCGGCCGTATTCTTCGAGGTCGTTGGCGAATCGGAGGAGGAGTACCTCGCCTTGTTCCTTGAAGAGGATTGAGCGTCCTTTGAAGAAGACGTAGGCCTTAACTTTTGAGCCTTCTTGTAGGAAGCCGATGGCGTGCTTGAGCTTGAAGTTGTAGTCGTGGTCGTCGGTTTGGGGGCCGAATCGTATTTCTTTGACGACAACTTTAGTGGCCTTGGCTTTTTGCTCTTTTTGGCGTTTTTTTTGCTGGTAGAGGAATTTTTGGTAGTCAAGGATCTTGCACACAGGGGGGTTGGCGGTTGGAGAGATCTCGATTAAGTCGAGTTCTTGCTCCTCAGCAATTCGCCGGGCTTCCTGAATGGTGTAAATACCGGGCTCTACGTTGTCGCCCACAAGGCGCACTTCGCGGGCGCGGATGCGCTCGTTAATGGTGTAGGCATCTTTGCCGTTGTCTTTCTGGCCGGGGCGTGGGCGCGGGCCGTTGTTCCTCATTGGTGGGCGAGGACCCGTAAACATGGGTTTTTTCTCCATTCAGGCGGTTATTGGTTGGTCATATTCTCGACCTCTCGGGTCAATTCGTCTGCAAAGGTAGCAATTTTCATCGTACCTTTATCACCTTCGCCTTGTTTTCTTACGGAAACTTCGTCGTTTGCTTCCTCTTTTTCGCCCACGATGAGCAGGTAGGGGATGCGTTTGAGCTCGTTGTCGCGTATTTTGCGGCCGATTTTCTCGTTTCGATCGTCGACGATGGCTCGGATGTCTTTGGCGTTGAGTTCTTTAGCCACACGGTAAGCGTAGTCGTTGAATTTCTCGCTGATGGGGAGGATTACGGCTTGGTCGGGTGCGAGCCACAGGGGGAAACGTCCGGCGGTGTGTTCCAGGAGGACGGCCACGAAGCGTTCCATTGAGCCGAATGGGGCTCGGTGGATCATGACGGGGCGGTGCTTTTGGTTGTCGGCGCCGGTGTATTCGAGCTGGAATCGTTCGGGGAGGTTGTAGTCGACTTGGATGGTGCCGAGTTGCCAGCGGCGACCGATGGCGTCCTTCACCATGAAGTCGAGCTTCGGGCCATAGAAAGCGGCTTCGCCTAATTCGGTGCGTGCGTTGAGGCCTTTTTCGGCGCAGGCCTCGATGATGGCCTGCTCGGCAAGGTGCCAGTTTTCGTCCGAGCCGATGTATTTCTCCTTGTTGTTGGGGTCGCGCAGCGAGATCTGGGCCTCGAAGTTCTCAAATTTCAACGCCTTGAAGATGTAGAAAATGATGTCCATGACCTTCAGGAACTCGTCCTTGATCTGGTCGGGGGCGCAGAAGATGTGGGCATCGTCCTGCGTAAAGCCGCGCACGCGGGTCAGGCCGTGGAGCTCGCCGCTCTGCTCGTAGCGGTAAACGGTGCCGAATTCTGCCAATCGGAGGGGCAATTCGCGGTAGCTGCGGGGGAATGCCTTGAAGATTTCGCAGTGGTGGGGGCAGTTCATGGGCTTGAGCAGGTATTCCTCGCCTTCCTCGGGGGTGTGGATGGGCTGGAATGAGTCTTTGCCGTATTTAGCGTAGTGGCCTGAGGTGACGTAGAGCATTTTGTTGCCGATGTGGGGGGTGATCACCTGCAGGTAACCGTATTGCTTCTGGATCTTGCGCAGGAACTGCTCCAGGCGGTCGCGCAGCGCGGCGCCTTTCGGCAACCACAGAGGCAGACCAGCGCCAACGTTGGCCGAGAAGGCGAACAATTCCATCTCCTTGCCCAGCTTGCGGTGGTCGCGTTTTTTGGCTTCCTCGAGGAGGGCGAGGTATTCGTCGAGCATTTTCTTCTTGGGGAAGGTGATGCCGTAGACGCGGGTCAACTGCTGGCGCTTCTCGTCGCCGCGCCAGTAAGCGCCGGCGAGTGACATCACCTTGACGGCCTTGATGGGGGCCGTGGAGGGGATATGGGGGCCACGGCAGAGGTCGGTGAACGCTCCTTGGGTGTAGGTGGTGATATGGCCGTCTTCGAGCTCGGAGATTAGCTCGCATTTATACGTTTCGCCGCGGTCGCCGAACATTTTGAGGGCGTCGGCTTTGGAGATGTCACGGCGGATGATGTCTTCTTTCTTTTGAGCAAGCTCGAGCATTTTTTTCTCGATCTTGGGAAAGTCCTCGGCTGTGATTTTGTGCTCACCCGGGTCAATATCGTAGTAGAAACCGTTCTCAATGGCGGGGCCGATGCCGAATTTCACTCCGGGGTAAAGCTCTTGAAGGGCCTCAGCCAAAAGGTGAGCCGAGCTGTGCCAGAAGGCGTGCTTGCCCTCGGGGTCGTCCCATTTGAAGAGCTTGATGGAGGCATCCTCGGTGATGGGGCGTGTCAGGTCCCATTCTTGGCCGTTAACCGAGGCTGCGAGCACGTCCTGCGCAAGGCGTGGGCTGATGCTCTCGGCGATTTGCAACGGCGTAACGCCAGCTTCGTACTGTTTTACGTCGTTGTTGGGGAAAGTGATGGTTATCATGTTGATAATTAATTATTTACACAGCAAATTAGAGGATTTAGGGACAGGGTATCCCAAAATCCGACCGCAAAGTTACTAACTTTTCCGTTAATTGCCAAAGCCTTACACCCACAATTTTAGCATGTAGAGTCAACAAGCAACTGCAAAATTAATCAATTGATTTGAAGAACACTCT
>JAJPXC010000130.1:0-12842 GCA_021205635.1 Bacteroidales bacterium
GAGGTGGCTTTTTCCAGAAGGGCGCGGAAGTGGGGGGGATAGAAGTCGTGGTGGCCGATGAGGACGGTGGTGGCTCGGCCTTCTTGGAGCAGGCGACGGGCTTCGCGCTGGGCTTCCTGAAGGGAGGAGACGGTGAGGTTGTAGCCGTGGCAGCCGAGGCGGATGGCAAGGGTGCCGGCGATGGTGTTGTGGGTGCTCTGCATGAAGAGCGTGGGGCTGAGGCCTTCCTCGCCGTTCTGGTCGAGGTGCTGGAGGATTTTTTCGCCTTGCTCGAGCATGCCATATTTAGTGGCGATGATGATGGCGTCGGGACGGTCGACTTTGGCTGCCTCAAGGGCTTTCATGGACGTGAGCACGGCGGCTTTGAGCAGGGTGCTCATGCGACGGCTTTCCATTGGAAGCACGTATTGGCGTAGCTCGGCCAATTTCTCGGTTTGGGTAACCTTGTGCATGCCGGCAATGTGGAATGGGGTGTCCTTGTTGGGCTCGGGGAGGTCGACAGGCGTGTCGGAAAGCAAGAGCGATGAGTCGTTGCCTCCGAAGCCAAATGAGTTGCACAAGGCTTTGTGAATCATGGCCTTACCCTCTCCAGCGGAAGGGATAACGCAATCGGCGTCTGGAATGGCAAAGCCCATGCTGGCGGGAATGAAGCCATGACGCATGGCCAGCAGGGTGATCACCAACTCGATGCTTCCTGATGCCGAGGTGGTGTGGCCAGTGAATGATTTTGTGCTGGAGACGGGAGGTAGGGCGTCGCCAAACACGCGTCGCATTGCGGCCGACTCGGAACGGTCGTTATCGGGCGTGCCGGTGCCATGGGCGTTGATATAGCCGATTTCGGAGGGGAGAGTGGAGGCGCAGGCGAGCGCGTCGGTCATGGCCAAATACGCGCCTTCGCCTGTTGGGGAGGTGGCCGTCTGGTGGAACGCGTCGCAGTGGTTGCCGTAGCCACCGATATAGGCCAACGGCGTAGCTCCACGCTTCAGGGCGCGCTCCACGCGTTCGAGGACAACGTAGGCGGCTCCCTCGCCGAGATTGAGGCCTTGTCGCGAGGCGTCGAAGGGTCGGCACTGCTCGTGGTCGAGGATCATCAGGGAGTTGAAACCGTTGAGGTGGAAGAGCGACAGGGCCTCTGTGCCCCCCGCGACCACCAACTCGGCGTCGCCCGCGAGCAGCATTTTCACGCCCATGATGATGGAGTTGAGAGCTGACGAGCATGCCGTAGAGACGGTGGCCATGTGGCAATGCTCCAGGGCGCTTAGGCGGGCGATTTCTTGGGTATTGGATGCGCAATCGTGGGAGAGGATTTTGCGTGCGGCGTCCTCCTCGGCGAGCATTTCGCGGAAATGACGCTCGGTGAGGTCCATGCCGCCCACGGTGGTGCCGGAGATGAATGCCATTCTATGGTCGCGCACGTCGAACGGGGTGAGGCCAGCGTCGGCATAGGCTTGTCGAGCTGCCACGGCACCCAGCAAGGTTGTTCGGCTAAATTCCTCATTCTCGGGGAGTTGAAGCAAGGCTTTTAACTCATCATCGGAGAGTTTAACCTCACCGACCGGCAGCTCTTGATGGGAGGTTTTGAGATATTTAGGCGTGGCGATACCACTACGTTTTTGACGTAGCGACTCGAGCACCTCGGCGGGGTTTTTTCCGATGGCGCTGATTACTCCGATGCCGGTGATTGCGATTGCGGACACTTATTTTTTGCGGTTTTTGGCAACGTAATCGGCGATATTGGCGATGGAGGTAAAGATGGTTTTGCCCTCGGCGGCGTTGGCTAGGCGAATTCCGTAATTTTTCTCGAGGAGCATTATGATTTCCAGGGCGTCGATGGAGTCAAGGCCGAGGCCGTCGGCGCCGAAGAGGGGAGCCTGGGCATCGATGTCCTCGGGGGTCACATCCTCGAGGTTGAGGGCCTCGATAAGTTGGGTTTTGAGTTCGTTTATCAGTTGATCCATAATGGTTTATGATTTACGTTTGTATATCTCTAGATCGGCCTCGTGATGGCGGGCGTCGATGTATTCGAGCCAACCGCCAATTACTTGGTCGATATCTTCGTCGGCAAAGGTAGCATTAATTATTTGAAGGACAAGCGCCTGGTCCTTTTCGGGGAGGATGTAGAAGCATGTTTCGCCATGGATTTGGTGACGTATCGCGATTTCTCCGGCGACGATGTTGGGAAGGGTGTAGACGAATGCCGAAGGGGATGGGAAGAAGTTCTCCTCATTGGCGATTGAGCGCTGGAAGACGCGGTCGGCGTGGATGGAGGATTGGGAGTTGAAGAGGATGATGGCGGTTTTTTGTGGGTCAATTGGATTGTCGTTGAGGAGGGTGTCGACGGTGGTGACGCCGAGGCGCGCGAGGGGATCCATGCGGCGGAGGGAGGGAGAAGCGACGCTGGAGCCGCTGAGGGTAGCGGCAGGTCCCCGATTGGGCTGACGCAGGGTGTTTACCCGAGGGCCGGACGCTTCGACTCCTTTTGCCAGGAGCATGGCGGCGTTGCAGCCACCGAAGCCGGAGATGATTTTGAGGAAGGCGTGAGGATGGTCAACTTTGGTAAGTTGGTTCACGACGTTGATTTTGCCGCTTACGCCAAGTTCGTCGAAGCCACGGGTGGGGAGGATTACGCCGTCGTCCAACGCTTTGATATTGAGGATGGTTTCGATGATTCCAGCCGCTCCCATTGTGTGGCCGATGCAGCCTTTGAGGGCGTTGACTGGCACGTGGGATAGACCCGCACGCTCGATGGCAACGGATTCCATTTGGTCGTTGTACATCGTGGCTGTACCGTGGGCGTTGATTAGCGCCAAATCGGCTGAAGGGAAGCCGTTTAACGTGGCTTGGATGGCTGCCAGCGCACCGTCGCCTTTGGGAGCGGGACTGGAGATATGGTGGGCGTCGTTGCGGGTTGCGCCCGAGACAACGCGCCACAGGTTGGGGTCGTCGCTGTCGCTCATTATCACCGTGGCTGCCGCTTCGCCAAGGTTGAGGCCAAGACGCTCGATGTCGAACGGTCGGCACGGCTCCTCAGACAATGCCTTAAGTGACTGAAAACCAGCAATAATAAAGGGGGATTGCACGTCCACGCCGCAGACGATTGCATGGTCGTATTGGCCGCTGTCGATCAAGCGTGCTGCCAGAATCATAGCCGAAACGCCGGAGATGCAGGCGTTGCTGACCGTTATAGGGGTGGTTGTCAAGCCTATAGTTCTGGCGATTCGCTTGGCCGACTCTCCGAGGGGGATGGGGTCGGATTCTGCTGTGAGGTCGCCCACGTTGCCTTTAGTGGAGCTGAGAATGAGCACTGTGCGGTCGTCAAGGGGAATTTCTTTCTGGGACAGTGCCTCTTGTATTGACCTGATAGCCAAGGCTTCAAAAAACGTGTAGCCGTCGAGCGCCAAGACCTCTTTCTGCCTTTCGTTGAACAGCGACGCGGTAAACGGGAAAGGTAGCCAATCGTGTGGTTCAAGCCACGACCGACCAGCCTTTATCACTTGGCAGGCAATGGCTGACGTTTCTCCCAGGGGACAAATCACATTATGAGCTACGATGGCGTTCATTCCTCCTTTATAGCTATCTTCATCTCGGTGGTTAACAGCACTGTATCTCTTTGTCGCACAGCGGCTTGGGCGAGAATCATGCCAAATAGTTCCTCTTGGATTTCGACCTCGGTGGTGATTTCGGTGCCCACCTGGGGCAAGGCGGTTATAGCAAGGTTGCGGATGGCGCCAATGAAGCCGATTTGGATGCCTTTGCTCAGGATGTAACGGTTGATGTAGCCGATGCGCGCGGCGCAGGTTTGGGCTACGTTTTCGATCAACCCTGACTCACTCCAGCGGCCGTTTTCGACAAAAAGGTTGTCGGCGTTGACCGTTGTGGAGGTGACAACTCGCTTTTGGTCAAAGTGTTCCAGTCGGTCAATCATCACGAACGGCTCCTGCTGGGGGAGCAACTCGTGCACGTCGATTGAACGCACGAAATCGTCGCTAGGGTGCTCAAAATCCATGGCTGTGGTCATTGGTTCCAGAATTCGTAATAGTTGTACCACTGTAGGGGATGAAGGGTGATAACTCGTTGCAACTCATGGGCGTAGAGGGTAGCGATTTGCGTCACTTGCTCGCGGCGCGGGGCTTGCTTGTCGTATTCCAGTGGACTGACGTAAATCTTGTAACGCTGAGGAGCGGTCTTCATCACGTTGACGGCGATTACGTCAAGGCCACGCATGGTGGCCACACGGAACGGCCCCTGGGGCAGTCGAGCCTTGACACCCAAGAAGTTGACAGTCACGGCTTTATCGGAGCCAAAGATGCGGTCGGCGGGCATGCTCACGGTTTCGCCGTCGCTGAGCGCTTGGGATATGTCGAAGAGGTGTCCCATGTCGGAGCGAATGGGGATCATCCGAAGGTTGTTGCCCTGGAACATCTGTTGTCGCCCCTCCATCACCGATTGTTTCTCACCGGCGAAAACGAGGGCGTTAAAACGCTTTTGCTCAGCTTTTAAAGAGTAGCCGGCAAGCTCGTAGTTGCCCACGTGGGCGCTGAGTTGGATGAATCCTTCGGGTAGCTCGGCGAGTCGCTGGAAATGGTCGTAGCCCTCGATTTCGATGTCGAATTTTCGGCCCGCGTACATGGCGAAGCGGTCAATTACCACTTGCCCGAACAAGCAGTGGTTGCGGTAAGTGGCCCAAGCGGCTTTTCGTCGCGACAGGTGGTGCCGCTCTCGGAAGTAACGGTAGGCGATGCCGCGGCTGGGGCTAAAGAGAAGGCATGGAGGGATAATCAGCGCGTTGGTCACGGCGTAGAACACTCGCGGGTTGACGTGTCGCAGCATGGCCACAAGCGAGTGGTGCATCCACCTGTTACCGAACGTTGTTCCAGCCCAAGCCTTCCCCACTCCTTTATCCTTCACACTTTATCCTTAAACGAAAATCGCTTAGGCGATTTTGGATTGGATATAGTCGCAGAACTGTCCCAGGGTCTTGACGGCTGTCATCTCCTCGGGCTTGATTTTGAAGCCGAAGATGCGGTCGACGATCACCACGATGTCGACGTAGTCGAGCGAGTCGATGCCGAGGTCGTCCTTCAAGCGAGCCTCGGGGACGAGAGCCTCCTCGTCGATTTCGAGGTCGTCGACCATGAAGGCTTTTACTTTTTCTTCTATTTCGGATCTATTCATAATTGATTGGTTATTATTTATTTAAAAGAGGAAAGGAGGAAAGGGTTAAAGGGCCGGGCGGCACTTAATGATTGAGTGGCCTTGGCCCAAGTTGTCGTAAATTTCCTCGATTTCAAGGCCGGCGCGAGCGATGCACGCGGCCAAGTCCTCGGTGTTGTACATTTTGGAGTTGCCGTTGGCGATGGCGGTGAAGTAGAGCGAGGTCATCGTAAGGCAGAACGCGGCGGGCTCGAAGCGCTGGCGGTCCCACAATGTCTCCATGATGTAGGCGCGTGAATCGGGGCCCATGGCTTGGCGCACGCGGGTGAGGATGCTCACGATTTCGTCCACGGAGAAGCAGTCGAGGAATTGGCTCATCCAAAAGGCGTCGGGCTGTCCCGCGGGGAGAGTGGCCTGAGGGTCGAGCAGGTTGATGCCGTGGCCGTGGATGCGCTCGGCACCGTCATGGTCTTTGACATTGGCCTCCATCATGGCGATTTGCTGGAGGAGGTCGAGGATAGTAACCTCAACGTCAGGGTCGTAGGCGACACATTGCAGCGCCCACTTGCCGGTGTTGCCACCTAGATCGTAGAGCGTGCGCGTGCGATTTTTCTTGAAGATGATTTCGAGGGCCTCAGGGAAGGATGAATCGCTGTAGAAATGGTCGAACCCGAACCATGAGCGTTGTACCTGCTCGGGCAATTGGGACAGGCCTTCGTAAACCGTGGGCCACGGGCCGAAGTGCTTCAACCCTTCGGGGCGGCCGTTGACGAGCGATTCTTCTAGTTTGTGCCAACCGATATAGTTGACATCGTGGTTGAAGTCGAGGTTGACGCGGGTGGCGGGATCGTTGAGCAGAAACCAGCCGGTTTTCGACAGCCGGTAGCGCTCGGTATCGGGGTCAACGAGGACGGTGCCGATGCAGAGCGAGGCCTCGAGCAGGCATTTGACGGCGTAGTCGCTGAGGCCCGTTCGCTCGACTAGCTGCTCGCGGGTAAGTCCGTCGTGGCCAGCGTCGCGCAGCATATCGAGGATGCCTCGCTTTACCATAATGCGCGACGCTTGGAACAGTGCCGGTCCCCAAGCGATAAACTCGGCGAGCCGCTGCGCCTCCCTGGCGTTGAGCGATTCCCGAGTGTATCGAGCCTCCAATGCCTTGCTCAAATTCATATTCTGCTTAATTTTAGGGCCAAAGTTACTACTTTTTCGGCAATAAAGGCGAAAAAATCATAATAAAGCAGAAAAATTAGGGGACACCTAATTGTGTGTTTGTGTTTAGAGGGTGCCTTTTCTCACGGGTAACATAGCGCTTTGCCTCGTGTACATCCATAACCGAGCCCGGACGGGTCGGATAAACCGACCACGCCCGGACTGCGCTAGTTGAAAGGGTCGGCAAGCCGACCGTTGCGGGTCATTTTAGCCATACTTTTTCGGTGCGGGATGGGATGACGCGGAGGTAAAGGCCCGAGGTGGGGTGCTCAACGTGCTGGCCCATAAGGGTGTAGTAAATGGGAGTGACATTAGAAGAGTCGGCGCCGATGTCTCCTACCCCGCCTTGGGCCGAGATGCTCATGGTAAGGGCCTCGGGGTCGAAGGCGAGGGTGTAGTCGCCCTCCGAGAGGTCATACCAGATGTCGAGGTCCTCGCCATCGGGGTTGGCTTGCAACGATACCACGCTTTGGGTGTCGCTGAGGATGTCGGAGGTGTTGACACGGCCCCACTTGGGCCACCAATTGGCCGCGTAAACGCAGAAACGGCCGGTGCCACTGAGCGAGGTGTTGAAAAGATAGACGCCGTCGGCGTAGGTCATCTTGTAGGCGTCGTCGGCGCCGGGGGTTACCCAGTTGTTGAACGTTCCGGAGATATAGCGGTTCTCGGGAGGGGTCAAGGGCGTGATCATGGAGTCCTTGGCAGCCGACCCAGTAAGACCCAAGCGAGCGGTAGCCACGCCACCCATGGGCACAGCGATGGAATATGTGTAATCGCCAGCTTTTACTTTGACTGTCAAGTCGTTCCACGTGGTGTTGGCAATGGCCACAGCGGTGGTGCCATCGGAATTAAGGAAGGCGGTGGTGTACACGCCGCTGTCCATTGACGAGTTGGTGGCCACGCGACGGGCACCGGCGTCAACGACTGCGGTGGTGTGGGCCATGATGTAATAGTGGGAGTTGTAAACCCACGAGGAGCCGTCTTCCGACACCGAGATAGCGCCGCGACAGGTGGAGCAGCCACCGGGCACGTAGGGACGTCCGTAGGTGTCGAGGGCGAAGTTCCACACCACCGAGCCGCGGCAGTAGCCCCACATGGGGAGCACGACGAGGTGGCACATGTCGCGGGCGAGGCTACCCCACAGGTTGTCGCCGTCGTTCCAGGTGCCGATTGAGGCCTCGGTGAAGAGGTTGTCCATGCCTGTCTTGTTGTAGATGTCGATCATCGACACGTAGTCGTTGACGGGGTCGGCAGTGTAGCTGTGCCAAGCGGCTCCCGCGACCAATTCCTTGCCCTCGAATGAGTCGCCCATGCGCTCTACGGCCTTGGCCGGGTAGTACATTTGGTCGCCACCGCCGTCGTAGTCGTAGTTATGGTCCCAGAGGTAGATGAGGGTGGATAGGCCGGCGGCCTTGAACTTGGGAGCTAACGACTGGGAGATGAAGTCGGCGGCCGTCTGCCATGACATGTAGCAGGAGGCAGAGTTGCCGCGGTTCATCGGCTCGTTTTGATGTGTAACGGCATAAATATCAAGACCTTCGGCTTGGAAAGCTTGCACAAATTTCACGAAATAGTCGCCGTAGGCGTCGTAATATTGGGAGAGGAGCTCGCCATCGGTCCACGCATGGTTGGACTTCATCCACAACGGGGGCGTCCAGGGCGAACCGATGATTTTCAAGTCGGGGTTGTACTCCTTGATTTGCTTGAGGATAGGGATAACGTATTGGGTTTCATCGGTGTGGAGCTTGAAATCCTGCAACAGGTCGCTGTCGGGGCCTTTGGTGTCGCAGAGGGTGTAATCCTCGCTCGAGAAGTCGTTGCAGCCGATAGAAACGCGCACGTAGTTGACACCGAAGCCCTCGGTGGGGGAGAATGTGCGCTTCAACAGTGCGTCGCGTGTGCTGGCGTCCATGTTATAAAGGTTGGCGCATGCGGCGTAGGTGATGGCGTAACCGAAACCGTCAATACCTTGATATTGCGTGGAGGTATCGACGGTGAGGTTGGGGCTGGCCGACGAGCCCTGGATGGCCGACGGAGTAAGGCTCTGTACCCGGTCGCAAGAGGTAGTATACACCTTTGCCCACTGAGCGGATGCCGTCAGTGAGCAAAGTGTAAGGATAGGAATAAGGACTGTGTTGGATAATTTGAACATGGTTATAAGTTTGGTGCTAATTACGACGCAAAGTTACAACCATATTAACGCGCGCAATACAGGCGGTAAGCAAAACGGGTAAACTTATCAGCCGCTTATTTCGTTGCATATCAATAACTTCACTATTTAATCAATTGTTAATTAGGTAAGTTATTAACGTAGCAAATAGGCACATTATTGCATCGGTGGCATCAGGGGTGGGTCAGTTATTTTACTACAATCTTTTGTACCTTGGTGCCAGTAACCTTGATATAGAGGCCTGAGGTGGGATTAACTGTACGTTGGCCCATAAGGTTGTAATAAACGGGGACGATATCCAGAGTATCTTGGGCAAGGTCGTCGATGGCTGAGGAGAATTGGCGGTAGAGGGTGAGGGACCGGGTGGTGGGGTTGAACGTGAAGCGGTACAAGCCTTCGGTGAGATTGTAGGCGACGTTTTGGTTGTCTCCAACACCCGAGTCGAGGGTGATCGCGAGGTTGTCGTCGGTAAACTGGCTGGTCGAGGTTGTAAGGCCATAACGTAAGCCGCTCCATCCCGAGCCGGTGTAGAGGCACAGTTCGCCCGAACCGATCAACGTTACATATCCCACATAATAGCCCTCGGAGTTGTAGGTCAAGGGGACAGCACCGTCCGTTCCAGGTTGTTTCCATCCATTGAAACTACCTGAGACATAGATGATTTCTGGGTCAGGATCCAGGATGGTAAGAGTGACGGCTGTGGGGTCGAAAATGGTCTTGTAGGTTCCGTCGAGGTTGCTGGCGTAGTAGATGTCGCCACCCGAAGCGATAAGGGGCAATGCGGTGACAGGACCGGGCAGTGGGTTCTCCTCCTTCTCGCCCACGCTACCGGTGGGTACGCCCCAATATGTGTTCCAACCCGAGCCTTGGTAAATCTTGAAGCGGTTGGGGTCAAGGGTGGAGTTGGCCGACGAGTAGGTGACGTTGTAGTAAATCGTACCATCCTCATCCTTAACCATTTGATAGGAATCATCGTTACCCGGTGTGACCCAGCCTGTCACTGTGCCCGAGATGTAGTAATCGGTGGCGACAACGCGGGAGTAGGTGTAGGTGGCGCCGTCGGTGAGCACCTGGTCGTCGGTTTTCTCCTCGTCGTCATCGTCGAGGCCATTGGTAACCACCAATCGGTCGTAGAAATCGGGCATTGCGAGCATCCAAATATCGCTATCGGCCGAGGTGCGGGTCATAGCCACGCCGGGCCATTCACCGTTGCTACCTGAGGCATTTGAGTACCAAGCGAATACGTAGGGTTGCGCCCACTTGGCCTTGGAGTTGTCGAAGTAAATCGTGTGGGTCACGTCCTCCGGCTCACCAAGAGCGGCGGCTGTGGCGTTGGCGTAGATCTTGCCGTCGGTGACGGTGTGGTCTTCGCCCTTGGTGGCGTCGCCGTCGCCAGCGTTAAACACCATGCCAGTGTACAGGCCGTTGGTGGTGTATTTCCACAGGTAACCGTGCACGGCCGTCATCGCCGCGCCAGGCCACGTGGCGTTGTTGCCCGAGCCCCACATGTACAGGTAGGGGGTGTCCCACTGCGTCAGGGTGTTGTCGTAATAAATGGTGGTCGATGGGAGGGTCACCCAATCGGCCTTGGCCTTGTCCTCGGTCAATCCCAACTCGGCGCTAACTACGCCATTGGCGGGCACCATGAAGGAATAGGTGTAGCTTCCGGCAGCCACGTTGACCGTTTGGGCCGAGCTGCTGGTATTAGCAATCAGCACGCCCACGGTGCCGTCGGGGTTGAGGAACGACGATATGGTGACGTTGCTCATTGAGCCCGTGGTGCCGACGTTGGTGGCGCCAACTTTCACCGACACCGATGCGTGGGCCATGTCGTAATAGTGGGAGTTGCAGGTGTAGCTCGAGCCGTCCTCGGCCACCGAAATAGCGCCGCGGCAGGTGGAGCACCCCCCTGACACATAGGGCTTTCCGTTGACATCGAGGGCGAAGTTCCATACGATTGAGCCTCGGCAGTAGGCCGTGGTGGGCAGGATCACGTTGTTGCGCATATCGCGGGCGAGCGAACCAGCCAGGTTGTCACCGTCGTTCCAGGTGCCGATCGACGACTCGGTGAAGAGGTTCTCCTTGCCTGTCTTGTTGTAGATGTCGGTCATTTCGGTATAGGAGGTCTCGGGGTTGTCCACGTAGTTGTGCCAAGCGGCTCCGGCAACGAGGTCGGCGCCGTCAAAATTGGTGCCCATTCGCTGGATGGCGTAATAGGGGTAATCGGTCTGGGCGCTCACGTTGTCATAGTTGTAATTATGGTCCCAGAGGTAAATCTTGGTGGTCAAGCCAGCGGCGTGGAATTTGGGGGCCAAGGCCTGCGAGATAAAGTCGGCGGCGGTTTCCCACGTCATGTAGCAAGATGCGGAATTACCTTTGTTCATTGGCTCGTTTTGATGGGTAACCGCATAGATATCAAGACCTTCAGCTTGGAAGGCCTGCACAAATTTCACGAAATAGTCGGCGTAGGTGGAGTAATACGTCGAGGAAAGTTCGGCATCCGTCCACGAGTTGGAGGTCTTCATCCACCTCGGAGGTGTCCACGGCGATGCAATGATCTTGAGGTTGGGGTTATAGGCCTTGATTTTCTTGAGGATTGGGATCACCCACTCGGTTTCGTCGGAGGAAAGGGCGAAATATTGCAGCGGGTCGCTGTCGGGGCCCTGGGTGTCACACAGGGTGTAATCGCCGCTCGAGAAGTCGTTGCAGCCGATGGAGATGCGCACGTAGCTCACTCCGTAGCCCTCGGTGGGCGAGAACGTGCGCTGGAGCAGCTCCTCGCGCATGGTTTCCGACATCTGCATCAGGTTGTAGCACGACGCGTAGGTGATGGCGCACCCGAAGCCGTCGATGCCCTGAAATTTGGTGTTGGTGTCGACCGTGTAATTAGCAGAAACAGAGGTGGCTTCCACGGCAGATGGCTCGAGCTCCTGGGAGCGGTCGCCAGCGGTAGTATACACTTTTGCCCACTGAGCCGAAGCGGACAGTGAGCAAAGTGTAAGGATAGGAATAAGGACTGTGTTGGATAATTTGAACATGGTTATAAGTTTGGTGCTAATTGCATCACAAAGTTACAACATATTCGCGCACGTGACGCACGCGGTAAATAAAACAGGTAAACTCCTCAGTCGCTTATTCCTTTGCATATCAATAATTTCACTATTTATCCGATTGTGTTTTAGGTAAACTATTAACGCAAAGAATAGGTCGAATATTGTGGCCCTCATAAGCGTATGCGGATGCCCGGGCGGGCCGGCTCTTGGACGGCCCTCACCAGGCGACCGCCCCTACCTTAAAACAATCTTTTCTACCCGCGAGCCTGTAACTTTTATATACACCCCGCGGCCAGGACTCACGACTTTCCTTCCCATCAGGTCGAAGTACACGGTCTCCGAGGAGCCATCGGCATCAATCTCTGCCACCCCCGAGGGGATATCCTTGACGATCGACAGCGAGAGCGACGAGGGGAGGAACGTCAACGTATAGGTGCCGCTGAGGTTCTCGTAATGGATGTTGGCTGCATAGTAATCCGACGCGATTCCCGACTGAAGCAGCACTGTGGTGTTGCTGTCGGTGAGCACGGCGTCGGTCGAGGCACGCCCGTATTTCACGCCGTCCCAACCCGCACCAGCGTAGATCACGAAGCGGTCGGAGCCGCTGAGGGTAACCTTGCACGTGTACACACCGCTACCGTTGTTGGTGAACTCATAAGCTGTGTTGCTGCCCGGGGTGGCCCAATCGTTGAATTCGCCCGAGATGTAGAACACGGTGGCCGTGTCAACGACGTAGCCCTTGGTGATGGTCAACTTCAGGGTGGTGGGGTTGAACGTGAGCGTATAGGTGCCGTCGAGGTTCTCATAATAGATGTCGGAGTTGACACCGGAAAGGGTGTAGTAAATGTCGTTCTCCGAGCCTGCGGTGACCGAAAGGCCAGTCGCGGGGCCTGTAACGGCATTGTTTTGGGAGCCGCCGAGCGAGGATGTGTCGCTTAAACCGTAGGGACCCCCCCACCCTGTGCCTTGGAATAGCTTGAAACGGTCGGGGTCGGTTTCCGAGCCTGTGTAATCGAACGGCACGTCGCACGTGATCACCGAGTTGCTCACCGACATCTGTAAGGACTCGCCTGTGCCTGGCTCATCCCAGCCACATAGCGAACCGGTGATGTAGAAGTCGCTCAGCGACGTCGACGAGGTGGAGACAGTAGTGGTGGTCCCCTCGGATAGGGATAGCGTCATGTTGCTGAGATTGAACGTGAGGGTATACGTGCCGTCGAGGTCGTAGTGGATGTCGTTGCCGGGGTCGGAGGTTT
>JAJPXC010000130.1:12942-20711 GCA_021205635.1 Bacteroidales bacterium
AGGGTATACGTGCCGTCGAGGTCGTAGTGGATGTCGTTGCCGGGGTCGGAGGTTTCATCGTCGCTGAGGGCCTTGAGCGAGATCGAGGTGTTGCTCTCGGACAACACTGCATCGGTCGACGCGCGACCGTACCGCTGCCCGTCCCAACCGGTGCCAGTGTAGATTACCATGCGGGCGTCGTCGCCCGACCCGCTCAGTGACAATGTGCACTGGTAACTATTACCCGAGATGTAGCGCAATTGCGCCGAGGTGTCCTCTCCGGGGCCAGTCCAGCCATTGAATAAGCCGGAGAGGTAGTATTCGCCACTTGAAGACGATGAGCTACCCCCAAGCGACAGTTCGAGAGTTATGGGGTTAAACACCAGGGTATACGTGCCGTCGAGGTCGTAGTGGATGTCGTTGCCGGGGTCGGAGGTTTCATCGTCGCTGAGGGCCTTGAGCGAGATCGAGGTGTTGCTCTCGGACAACACTGCATCGGTCGACGCGCGACCGTACCGCTGCCCGTCCCAACCGGTGCCAGTGTAGATTACCATGCGGGCGTCGTCGCCCGACCCGCTCAGTGACAATGTGCACTGGTAGTTACCGTCCGAGGTGTAGCTCAATTTCGCTGAGGAGTCCTCGCCCGGGCCTGTCCAGCCATTGAACAAGCCGGAGAGGTAGTATTCGTCGCCTCCTGAAGTGGATGACGAGCCGCCCACAAGCGACAATTCAAGCGTTACAGGATTGAAAACCAGGGCGTAAGTGCCGTTGAGGTTGAAGTGGACGTCATTTCCCGGGTCAGCGGCCTCATCGGAGGTGAGTTTCTTCAGCGCAATCGTGGCGTTGCTCTCGGAAATCACGGCCGAGGTCGACGCGCGGCCGTAGCGCTGACCGTCCCAACCGGTGCCAGTGTAGATGCCGAATCGGTCATCGTCGCTCGAGCCGCTTATCGACAAGACACACAAGTAGTTGCCGTCGTGGCAGTAAACCAACCTCGCTGACGAGTCCTCGCCCGGCCCGACCCAATTGTTGAACGTGCCAGAGAGGTAGTAGTCCTCGCCGGTCGACAGGGCGTATTTCAGCTCCATCGTAGTGGGGTTGAAGGCGAAGGTGTAGGTGCCGTCAAGGTCATCGTAATAGATATCGTAATCCACGTTGCTGTCGGCAGTGCCCGCGGCGATGGTGACGGTGTTGTTGGAGGTGTTGAACGATTCGGAGTTGGACACGCGGCCGTATTTCGTGCCGTCCCAGCCTGTTCCAGTGTGGATGTTGAAGCGACCCGAACCGCTAAGACTCAGTGTTACAGTATAATATCCATAATCTGTATAGTTCATTTTATAAGCTGAGTCCTCTCCAGGCTTTGTCCAATTGTTGAACGAACCGGCCACGTAGAGGGTCTCGGGCGAGGGGTCGAGGATGGAAATGGTGGAGTTGGTGGGGTCGAAAACGGTGGTATATGCGCTGGAGGCCCCGCTCTGCAGGGTCACGGTGACGTTGCTCTCCGAGAGCACAGCGTCGGCGGAGGCGCGACCGTATTTCAAGCCGTCCCAACCCGTACCGGTATAAATGCAAAAGCGGTCGGAACCGCTTAAGTCGAGTGTGCAGGTGTAATAACCCATTGAGTTGTAGGTCATTTTGGCTGAGGAATCCTCGCCTGGACCGGTCCAGTTGTTGAACGTGCCCGAGAGGTAGAGGTCATCGGGGTTCGGGTTGAGGATTGACAGCTTATAGGTGCTGGGGTTGAATACCGTGCGATACGTTCCGTTGAGGCTGTAGTAGATGTCGTTTTGCGACCCTCGGCTGAGAGTTAAACCCGTCACGGGTCCCGAGATACGGTTGCTCTCCGAGCCTAATCCCGAGGTGTCGCTAAGCCCAAAAGGGATGTCCCAACCCGTGCCTTGGAAGATTTTGAACCGCTCGGGATCGGTGGTCGAACCTTCATAGCTGTAAGCTATATCGCTGTAGTACAAGTCGTTGTTGTTGGTCAAAGCGATAGATTGTCCTTCGCCGGGGGTGTTCCAATCGGTCAATGAGCCGGTGAAGTAGTACTCGGCTGTGGTGGGAGTGACAGTCGAGGAGGTGTCGCTCGACGATTTGGGGAGCATCGCCGTCACGACGCCCATCGCTGGCAGCGAGAAGGAGTAAACCTCGTCGCCGTAGGCCACGTTGACCGTCTGGGCCGAACCGTTCATGTTGGAGATCAGCACGCCTACGGTGCCGTCGGTGTTCTGATAGGCTGTGAAGTAGATGTTGCTCATGTCGCCCGAGGTGGCCACGCGGTAAGCACCGGGCTTAACCACCGCCGAGGCCTGCGCCATTATATAATAGTGGGAGTTGCACACGTAATAGGAGCCGTCCTCGGCCACCGAGATGGCGCCACGACAGGTAGTGCACGCTCCTGAGCCTCGATGAGGATCACCGTCGATGTCAAGGGCGAAGTTCCAAGCGATCGAGCCGCGACAATAGCCTAAGGCCGGGTGGATTACGAGGTCGCGCATATCGCGGGCGAGGCTGTTGTAGAGGTCGTCGCCGTTGTTCCATGTGCCGATCGAAGCCTCGGTGAACAGGTTGTCCTTACCCGTCTTGCCGTAGATGTCGATCATCTCGGTCCAGTCGTTGTCGTAGCCCGTGTATTTGTGCCATGCCGAGCCAGCCACGAGGTCGTAGCCGCTGAACGAGGTGCCCATACGCTGAAGGGCGTTGTAGGGGTAATCTATCTGGTCGGAGACGTCGTCGTAGTTGTAATTGTGGTCCCACAGATAAATCTTGGTGGTCAACCCCGCAGCCTTGAACTTGGGCGCGAGCGACTGCGAGATGAAGTCGGCCTCGGTTTCCCAAGGCATATAGCACGAGGCCGAGTTACCGCGGTTCATAGGCTCGTTTTGAGGCGTAACCTCATAGATGTCAAGGCCGTAGCCTTTCATCGTCTGAATGAATTTCACGAAATAATCGCCATAAGCGTCGTAGTAGGTCGACGATAGCTCCCCGTTGGTCCAAGCGCCATTGGTTTTCATCCACAACGGGGGAGTCCAAGGTGTTGCGATAATCTTCAGATTGGGATTCAACGCCTTGATTTTCTGCAACATCGGTATCACATAGTTGATTTCGTCGCTATGGAGGCCGAAATATTGCAGCAGATTGTCGTCGGGTCCCTTGGTGTCACACAAGGTATATTCGTCGCTCGAAAAATCGTTGGTGCCTATGGAGATGCGCACGTAGCTGCTTCCACAGCCGCTCGAGGGTGAGAAGGTCTTGGCCAACAGATTGTTTCGCATCAATTCGCTCATCTGCATCAAGTTGTAGCAAGCGGCATAGGTGATGGCGTAGCCAAAACCGTCGATCTCTTGGTACTTGGTGCCAGTATTAACTACAAAATTGGCTGACGCCCCACTGTTGGCGTTCACGGTCGACTGTTGGAGGTCGATCGAGCGGTCGCCCGAGGTCGTATACACAGTTGCGCTCTGGGCCGATGCGCCCAGAGTGCATAGTGTGAGGATAGGAATCAGGATAGAATAGGACGTTTTTATCATGGTTATGATTGGTTGCTTAGTGCACTGCAAAGTTACAATCATATTCACGCGCATCACGCCCGCGGTAAATTATGTGGGTAAGTTTTGGTTTTTAACAATGTGGTGCTTTTCAGTCACTTACCACAATTTCCCCACCTTTTTAGGTAAGTTTTTATAGCCATTAGGTGTGGACATAAAGGAAGGTAAGCCGCCCCCCCGGAGGGACAGAGATCTATCAGGGCGGGGAAGTCCCGACTTCTATTCTATCTACTCCACCGCAACCTTATATTTCACCTTCACCCCGGGCATCACCTCCAGCGACCCCGAAGTCATCCCCTTCTTGGCCACGATCTTCACCGGAAATGCCAACGCCTGCGCTGCCGGCAACACGTCTTCCGAGGCATCAACCCCATTTGGCAACTTGGGAAACGTCAACTTGATCGGCTCCACTGAGGCGTTATACGCGTCGAGATACACCGTGCGCTCGCTCCCGGCGGTCATCTTCCCAAAATCAATAGTGTCACTCTTTAGCCACAACGCCCCCTTGGCGTGGTAAGGATATTTGCGCATGATTGTGTAATCGGTAGCGATCACGTAGCCCTGTATCACGAGCGTGGCGTTATTGGGCTTGCCGTATACCGTCGCGTGAACCTTCTTTTCGATGAAACCGAGGAAATTATGGGGGTTGAAAGTGACATTGACTATAGCCGTGTCGCCTTTGGCTATCGTACCCTTCTGGGCGACGGCCATAGTGCAAGCGCAGGCTCCCCGCGTGTCGGTCACAGCGGCGTCGCCAGGACCCAAGTTAACCATTAGGAAAGGTACCGTCACCGGTCCATCCGCCTCTCGGATTATGCCGATGTCGGCCTTGGTGTCAATCCACTTTACCTGCGGCTGCGCCATTACCATCACAACGGCCATCGAAAATAATGTGACAAAAATCGCTTTCATATCACCCGCGAAGTTACAAAAAATCCCCAATCCCCCGCTCTATCCTCCTTTCATCCTTTCCTCCTTTAATCCCCACGGCCCTTAAATCTCCTCCTAAAATTGGGCGAGGCCGCCTTTCGGCGACCTCACCCTCCCTAACGTGTGTTTTGAAACAGTAGTATTAGGGATTTCTTTATGCTTCGATCCGTGTTGATTTTAACACTTTATTTAACACTGTCAAGCTAATTCCAAACTACATCCAAGACAAAGGTGAAAAATAATCACAGAAAAAGTTTATGTTCTACAGCATAAGTTGTTGCCCGTACGAGTTTTTATTCGTACCTTGGCAGTCACATAAGCCCTCTATGAAAATTCACCACAAAGGTAAAATGAAAAAAACGGTGTTTTACATTGCGTTCACCAGGTGTTTTTGGAAAACACACCCCAGAAAGACACCTCTACTGATCAGCGCAGCCTTGTTGGTAGCGTCAATCCTTTCGGCATGCGCCCGACACGACCACAACGTCTGCGACCAACAAACAATCGTCAAAAGTTACACCTTCCCCGGCCCCGTAACCTCGGTTAACACCGACGGCAACGGTCAACTTCTCCTAGGGCTGTCACACGCGCGTTTCATCAGATACAATCCCGCGTGCGGACATTCTCAGGTGTTCGAGCTGCCATCGTCGCTAGCCGACACCCGCACCTATTGCATCCTCCCGCTATCCGACACCTCATTCCTCGTGTCGAAACGCGACCATGGAGTAACCTATGTCGAATACCCCGACGAGCATCAAGATTCGGCAATCACCCCTATCAAAAGCGTGCTGCTCGAGCAGGACTCGGTTATGCCACCTTTCAAAGGCTCCAATTATTCGGCATACTCAATGCGCCACCTCTCAGCCGACACCATATTAATAGGCACAACCAACGGGCTCATATACACCACTCTAGCCCAACTACAACAGGCCGACTCGGTGGCTCGAATACCCTTCGTGGATGCGCTGCGACACCTTCGCGACAACACAACTCAATTCCCCATACTCGAAATCACACGTCAAGGGGAACGGTTAACCGTGGCCTCCGACGACCTACGCTGGGAATTCGACCACAGCCTAACTCCCCTGCGCCATTACGTGGAAATCTCCCCATGGACTTCGTGCAGCGATTCAATCTTCTGCTACCCTTGCGGTGAGGTGGCATTTGACCACCCCAAAAATCAAAGACATCGCCTGAATATCGCCACGGGACATGGCTCCAAGACTCAACGCATCGACTCGGTGCTTTACTATATATCCGACTTCCGCCTACGCAGCATCTCAATACCAGAGTTGCGCCTACTCAAATCCCATTTCTACTCACCCCTACACCTTACGGCCGCGGCTCCCGATCGCCTGTATCTGGCCAACTGTTCAGGTCTCTACGAGTACCACCCTGGCCGTGCGCCCGAGTTTCTGCACTCCCTTTCGGGTCTTACCGAGGTAAGGGACGCCCTTGTGTTTGACGACGACATATATTATATCGACGACCACGCGCTCTACCGTATCCCTCCCCGATACCGATTCAATCCCATTCCCCTCGGCCCGCACGTGATTGACAGCATCCCGGCCCATGACAGCGGAAACGGCGACGAGGAATTCAACTGCTTGGCTTTCCACGGCGACCGATTCCTCATCGGCGGCCGAAATCACTTGCACGTATTTAACCTCCATGACAAACATCTATCCACCCTACCCCCGGCCAATGCACGACAAGATTTCATCAACCCTTATTTCACGGCGATATCCTACCCGTTCGCTGGCACGCTAAGCCAAGGCATCTTCCTAATAGGCGACACTACTTATGAGCAAGTTTTAGAAGGCGTTCTCGACGTGCGCCAGCTTGATTACAATCCCGTAACCCAACACCTGGCCGTGCGCACAAACAACGTCGTGTCGCTATGGCGTTACACGCCCGAAGACAAACGACTGGCTCGACTGGCCGAAATCCGTTGCGACAACCATACACCCTTCCACCTAGCCCTTGCCGACTCTACCCTATATGTGCTCGACCCATGGTCGATACGCAGTTTCGTGATCTCGGGAGACACCTTGCTCTCCCCCACTTTTATTCCCAACCTCGGTTACCAGAGTCTTACCCTAATTGGCGACAACCTTGTGAAACACGGCCGCCTGTCGGTGGTCGACGAGTATACCCTGCACCCCAATTACGTCAACTGGTGGCTCGTGCTTCTTGCCGTGGCTGGAATCCTGCTTGTGCTGTGCATCACGCGCATGGTGTGGTTCAAACGCCAACGCGAAGCCTCAGAGCACGAGCTATCCCACCGCAAAAGTCTGCCCGGCTATCACGCGGCCAAGCACATTCTTACGCAGCTCCACGACAACCCCGAGTATATCCGTTTCCGTTCCACCGCACCCTCGGATGGCACTATTGGACACTTGCGTCGTCACGTCAACACCCTGATCGATCAGGCAAAACAAGCCGACAACGAAGGCGACACCGAGCGGTTCATGGCCACAATGCGGCAATTCGTCAACTTGGCTAGAACGATTAACGACCGATTCCGCTCCCTGGCTCAAAATCTCGAAAGCGCAGCACCCTCCCTCGACTCTCGTATCGACGACGTGCTGTGCTCGGAAACACGCCAACAAAGCACGGCCTTCTTCAAATCAGTGCTCACTATCGCCTCCCGCGTACAAGCCAAGCTCACCAATGAGGCCGAGCACGAGCTTATAATCGCGGCGTTACAAATCATCGAGGCTTATGAACGTCTCT
Source organism: Bacteroidales bacterium (assembly GCA_021205635.1). Lineage (GTDB taxonomy): Bacteria > Bacteroidota > Bacteroidia > Bacteroidales > Muribaculaceae > JAJPXC01. The sequence goes on from JAJPXC010000130.1 coordinate 20,136, forward strand.
ACTTCATGATATTGGAGGCTATAGACTTGGAACGTTTCCGGCGACTTACCCAAAAAGTGGTAGTAAACGGCGACAATGAGGCCGTCGACGATTTCAACGACCGCCTTACAGCGCTCCGCGGATACTTCGCGTCGCTATCTTCACAAACCCACGGCACACTTGCCCTATTCCACCCTGAGAAGCCACAGCACCTTTTGTTCTATTGGGACGGTTTCCTGTTAATCTCCCTCACGACGATTTCGGGCTTATCTACGTTGCAGCCATCCCGCCATGGGTGTGGAGCAGCGCAAACGCTTATTCAATCTCAACGACCGTAACACCATCCTCAAATATCTTCAGGACTCGATGTCGCCAGCGGTCTATCGCCACAATCTCGACCATAGCGATACCGAAATTCTGGCTTACATTCCCTTACAGCCTCTTGATTTGCTGGCCATCACCGCCATCCGTTTCACCCAGCGCCTCCGTTAGGATGGGCATAAACATTGAAAGCCCCGGTGGCGGATGCCATCGGGGCTTTCTAAGGGTGGCGGCGACCTACTCTCCCGCTTTCGCAGTACCATCGGCGCGGCGAGG
>JAJPXC010000043.1 GCA_021205635.1 Bacteroidales bacterium
TGGGTTGGCGGCCGAAGCCGCTTGACCATATGTCAAATTTTTAACGAACTATTGTAACAAAGAAAATTAACAAAAATTGTACCCAAAAAGTGACAACTGATGAATATTTCTCACAATTAGAACAATAAAAGCACTGATAATCCCAACAAAACCGAAAATATTGTGTCGCAACTGTGAAAAATCATTAAAATCGTTTTGTAAGAAGAGGAAAATGTGTTATCTTTGTAGACTAATGTAACGTTACTGCCTATGAAGCTAATTCGACACATATTTATATGCCTTGGGTTGCTGTCGCTGACGGCTCCCGTGGCTATGGCTACCGCCGAAAAAGGCGTGGCCTCGGAGGTCGTGTCGCAACAAGGCGCGACTGTGCGTGTTCAACAAGGGCACATCGAGCTGGTCGCTGTTGACCAGGCAGCCACATTCTCCCTATATTCCATCACCGGCCAATTGGTGAAATCGGTTTCAGTGTCCGCTGGGGCCACGATGACGCTCGACCTCCCCAAGGGTGTCTACATCGTTAGATGCTCCGACGGACAATGGGTGAAGCGCGTGATGGTGAGGTAATATAACCCCGCTGTAGCCAGCGACGCGAGGTGACTGGATGGTGGCAATTGTAGAGAAATTATATCATATAACCAATAAGAAGAAATGTTAGTTAACCTTATTCACACCGCGGCTCGCGCGCTGCCGGTGGTCGCTATTGGTGCGGCCATGAGCGCATCGGCCGCTATCAATGGCAAGCATGACTTTTCCAAGTATCCCACTTATAACGGCAACGACCTCGAGCTGACCGTCACTCCCGAAGGTGCCAACTTCCGCTTGTGGTCGCCCGAGGCGCAGGCCGCTCAGGTGCTGATCTATCCCACCGGCCGTGGCTCTGTCGCCACCGATACGCTCGACATGACCAAGGCCGAAAGCGGCACATGGCGCGCTACCCTCCCCGGTGACAACTATGGTAAGTTCTACACCTTCCGCATAAAATTCGACGGCGAATGGCTCAAGGAGACCCCTGGCGTATGGGCCAAGGCTGTGGGCGTTAACGGCGACCGCGCCGCTATCATCGACATGACTACTACCAACCCTGCGGGTTGGGCCGAGGACAAAGGTCCCGAGGTGAAAGCTATCAACGACGTGGTGCTTTATGAGATGCACCACCGAGATTTCTCGGTGCACCCCTCATCGGGGGTGGCCAACAAGGGCAAATTCCTCGCCCTCACCGAGCATGGCACCACCAATCCCGACGGTCTTGCGACGGGCATCGACCACCTCAAGGAGTTGGGTGTTACCCACGTGCATATCCTCCCATCCTACGATTACAACTCGGTGGACGAGACCAATCTTCCTTCCAACCAGTACAACTGGGGTTACGACCCCTGGAACTATAATGCTCCCGAAGGCTCCTATTCCACCAATCCCAGCGACCCGGCTACCCGCATCCGCGAGATGAAGGAGATGGTGAAGGCTCTCCACGACGCAGGCATAGGCGTGGTGATGGACGTGGTATACAACCACACGGCCCTTGGCGACGACTCCAACTTCTCCCTCACCGCCCCTGGTTACTACTATCGTCACCGCGAGGATGGCTCGTACAGCGATGCCTCGGGTTGCGGCAACGAAACTGCCAGCGACCGCCAGCAGATGCGCGACTACATCATCAACTCGGTGAAATACTGGGCCGAGGAGTACCATATCGACGGCTTCCGCTTCGACCTGATGGCGATCCACGACACCGAGACGATGACCGATGTGGCCAAGGCTCTCAAGGAGATCAATCCCTCGATTTTCGTCTATGGCGAAGGTTGGACCGCCGGCGATTCCCCCCTGCCTGTTGAGCGCCGTGCGTTGAAGGAGAACGTGTCGAAGATGGAGGGTATCGCGGTGTTCAGCGACGACATCCGCGACGCTGTCAAAGGTCACTATAGCGACGCCGCCGACCGAGGTTTCGCCACTGGCAAGCCTGGCAATGAGGAGACCGTGAAGATCGGTATCGTGGGCGCTACAGCTCATCCCCAGGTGAATTACTCCAAAGGCAACAACTCCAAATTCGCTTACGCGGAGTCGCCATCGATGGTGATCAACTACGTATCCTGCCATGACGACCTGATGCTCACCGACAAGCTCGCCAAGTCGATGCCCGGCTCAACCGAGGCTGACCGTCAGCGCGCCGCCCGCCTTGCCCAGACGATAGTATTCACCTCCCAGGGCACCCCGTTCATGTGGTGTGGCGAGGAGATTTTCCGCGACAAGAAAGGCGTGCACAACTCCTACAAGAGCCCCGATGACATCAATGCCATCGACTGGACGCTCAAGACCAAGAACCACGACCAATTCGAGTACTATCAAGAGCTTATCAAATTGCGCAAAGCTCATCCCGCGTTCCGCATGACCACGGCCGAGGAAATCGCCAAGAACCTGAAATTTGACACCGTCACCGAGCCCAACCTCATCTCCTACTCCCTGCTCAACAACGCCAATGGCGACCAGTGGAAAGAGATCAAGGTGATCTTCAATGGCTCCGACGAGGCTCGCCAGGTGAAGGTGGCCAAAGGCAACTGGATCGTGATCGCCGAGGACGGCCGCATCAACGCCGAGGGCCTTGGCACCTCCAAGGGTGGAAAGCTCACCGTAGCCCCCGTCTCCGCCCTCATCCTCGCCCGCGAAAAATAATCACCTCCCCCCCGCGGTGACCCGCGGGGGTAAGGAAAGCCCCTGGGCCAAATGGCTCGGGGGCTTGCTGTGTTAAAGGGCCAGGGATTGCCTCTTATCTGGTTATTTCTTGTATTGTGGGAGCAGGGGGACCGGGAACTTGGAGAAGAGCGTCTGGACGGTCTGGTCGATTCCCTCGAGGTTCTGGTAGCCGTTGCCGCCTCCGTTGATGATGGTGGCAACCGATGCTGTGTAGAGAGGAATCTTATCATCGATGTTGACCATATCCATGGTCAATACGCCTTCCTTGTAGATGCCGGTGATCACTTGGGCGTTACCGTAATATCCGTTCCAGTAGCCCGTGGGATACATGTAACTGGGGTAGAATGGGCCGTTCCAGGGGTACGGGCCGGGAGGTGGGGGAGGGGTGACGGAGCTAAGCGGGGCTGTTGAGATCTCGCGCTGGGTGGTGACGGCGAGGTTGATCAGCAAGGGTGACGTGGGGCTCTCGGCGAAACCTCGCTCCACCATCTGCTCGCGTATCGCGGCTGCGATGTTGTAGTAGGTCACCATCTGCATTCCCTCGGGGAGCTTGCCCATATCGGGCGTGACGATGCGGAAGGTGTGGTAGGAGGCGAGGTTGGCGTTGTTGTACACCTCCGAGTTGACCAGCGTGTAGGGAGAGCATGCCGTCAACAATGCCACACCGGCTAAGATACTGAGTAGCTTTTTCATAATCGTTTGAAACACGTTAGACAGGTGAAGTGGTGTAAAATCTTTTCTTAAATAACAAATAGATGGGAGAAAGGGTTTTTAGGTGGAGATTCAAGAACGAAGTGCAAAATCCGTCGTTCTGAATAGCCCCCTATT
>JAJPXC010000132.1 GCA_021205635.1 Bacteroidales bacterium
ATTATTTACCTTAACCAGCCCCACCCACTGGTCGAAAATCGGGGAGTATTACAACCCGAGCCACGCCGCATTCCGCAACGAGGACGGCACCTCGCGCATCTCCACCATGAGCAACATCACCGTCAGCTCCTCCACCGGCCGCTTGAACATCGTCTACTACGACCCCGAGACAGTGCTTGACCTCGCCACCGACGACTACCAGAACTACCACGGCTCCCACACCCTCGGCATCATGGCCGGTGGATACCGCGGCGACGCATCGGTGGCCACGGTTACCAGCGCCGTACATGCCACCTCGTCCAACGTCACCAAGGCCAACCCCTACTACGGACCCGCCTACGAGGCCGACCTCGCCGTGGGTGCCGGCGCCAGCTACGACGCTCAAATCGCCTACAACATCGACAATATCCTCAACTACGCCGACTACGCCCAAGCCCCCTGCGTGATCAATATCTCGCTTGGCGTCAACCAGGGTCCCCACGACGGCTCGTCGGAACTGTGCCAATATTTCGACGCCTGCGCCGAGAACGACAACGCCATATTCTGCCTAGCAGCGGGCAACGAAGGCTCATGGAAACTGGCTCTTAACAAGACGTTTAACGAGCAGGATTCCACCATCTCCACCTTCATCGACCCCTATCTGCTCGCTGGTAGCGACTACGAGAACCTGCGCTACGGCCAAATCGAGATCTACTCGGACACCGAGCAGGATTTCACCATCACCCTCGTGGCCTACAACCGCTCGCGCCAGCGTATCGCCTGGCAAAAGACACTGTCGACCAACTCCGCGGGCCAAGCCTACTACTTCGCCTCGTCGGACGACTATATCTTCGACAGCGACTACGACTACGTTGACCCGCAATTCGCCCGCTACTTCACCGGTTGCATCGGCTACGGCACCACCGTCGACGAGACCTCGGGCCGATACTACGGAGTGATCGACGTGTACGCCTCTGACAACACCGAGTACCACAACGAGAACTACCTCCTTGGCTTTATCGTCACCGGCCACGACGGCCAGCGAGTTGACATCTACGGCGACGCCCAATACCTTGCCTTCTCCTCCTACGACGAGCCAGGCTGGGACGACGGCATGACCGACGGCTCAGTGAGCGACATGGCGTGCGGCCAAAAAACTATCTGCTGCGGCTCGTTCAACTCCCGCGAGACGTGGCCAGCGATGGACGGCGGCGTCTACACCTACGGCATCCACAAGCTGGGTGACGTCACCTACTTCTCCTCCTACGGAACCCTCATGGACGGCACCACGCGCCCCCACGTGCTCGCCCCGGGCTGCACCGTGGTTTCCTGCACCAACAATTCCTATCAGGACGCGATCACCGACGGATGGGCCGACTATAACTTCTGCGCCCGCGCCGACGCCTATGACCGCAAGAGCTACTACGTGCAGATGAACGGCACCTCGATGTCGACCCCCTTCCTCGCAGGTACCATCGCCCTGTGGCTGCAAGTCGACCCCACCTTGACCGTTGACGACGTGAAGGAGGTGCTGAAGCACACGAGCGACTGGGACACCTACATGGACGCCGCACCGGCCGCCATGGTGGGCTACGGCAAATTGAACGCCTACAACGGTATCAAGAAAGTGCTCGGCCTCGGCGGCGTTTCCGACGTGAAAGTCGACGCCGACACCAAGTTGTTTGTGGCCGTCGACAACGCCACTGCCAAGGCCTCGCTCTATGGTGCCAAGGCCATGGAGGCCAAGCTGCTGAACGTCGCCGGCACGCAAGTGGCAGCCGCCAAGGCCGCTGGCGACGAGGTGGAGCTCTCGCTCTCGGGCCTCACCCCCGGCGTTTATATCCTTAATGTCAACAACATTCACTCACAGAAAATCCTCGTCAAATAATGAAAACGATCCCCAATATCATTCGTCGCGGCTTGGTAGCCGCTCTGTGCCTCGCCGGAACCGCCAGCCTGGCAAATGCCGAGGAAACCCCTCTGATTGAGTTACATAGCAACATTTACGACACCTACGGCGCCACCAACGCCTTCACCCTGCTGCTTGGTGGCAACAACGGTGGCACCATCCAGGTCGATTGCGGCTACGGCAAGGTGAGCTACACGGTCGAGCCGGCCGTGTACGACTCCGACGCGGGCGAAATCAGCGGCATGTCGATCCCCTGCTCCGTCACTGCCGCCGGCTACGTGCGCATCTACGGCGAGGACGGAGCCCTCGACTATTTCAACGGCGACGGCTGCTACATCTCCACGATCAGTTTCCGCGACCCCGCCTCCTACGACATCCTCTCGCTGAGCCACAACGAGTTGGAGCAGTTTGACCTATCGGAGTTCACCAACCTCCAGGCCCTGTACATCAACGATAACGCCTTCTCGGTGTCGCCCCTTGTTGTGGGCCCCAACAAGCCCAAACTGCGCATCCTCAACATCAGCATCGTCGACAACCTCGACCCATCGTTCAACCTGAGCGATTACCCCACGATGTTGACCTTCACGGCCCAAAGCTGCCCCACCCTCACCCAACTCGACCCCTCGGGCTGCCCCGACCTGGTGCAACTCTCGATCGACTGCACCAACGTCACAACCCTCGACGTGAGCCACAACCCCCAGCTTTACATCCTCAACATCAGCGACACGGGCATCACCTCAATCGACCTGAGCCACAACCCCAACCTTCAGGAACTGTATTGCACCCACGAGAGCGGCTCCTACAACTCGGGCGTGAAGTTGACCTCCTTGGACGTGAGCCACAACCCCGGGCTGTTCTACCTCTTTGCCTCGGGTAACGCGTTGACCTCCATCGATTTGAGCAACAACGCCTACCTCAATCACTGCTGGTTGAACAAGAACCTGCTGACCGATATCGACCTGAGCAACTGCCCCAGCCTGATGTCGGTGCGATTGGAGAACAACTACTTCACCTTCGCCACCCTGCCAATCGATCCGGGCTCGTGGAACGAATACGAGTACAAGCAGTACCCCATGCAAGTGCCCGCCTCTTACCTCGTTGGCACCGAGATTGACTTGAGCGACAAGGTGTTGCGCGAGGGGGGCGAAACCTACGCGGCTCTCTACTACGTTGACCCCACCGACCCCAACAACCCTGTGGAGCTGGACGAAAGCTACTACACCTACTCCAACGGCAAAATCACGATCAATCAAGTGGTTACCGACAGCGTGTACGTCGATTTCGCCTGCTCGCTGTTCCCCGAGTCATCGATCCGCACCTCCTACTTCAAGGTGAAGGACTCGTCGACCTACGGTAAACCCGACCAGAAGATGCAGTTTCTCCCCGCATGCTACGACGGCGACCCCATGTCGTTCCTCGTGGCCATCGACGGAGCCACCGCGGCCAATCCCAAGAAATTCTACGTTGACCTCGGCGACGGCACCATGCAGGAGTTCACCGCCACCGGCTCGACCCTCGCCACCGCCACCACCGTCGGTTCCACCCGCCGCGGCTACGGCTACGTTAAGGTGTACACCGAGGAGGGGGACGTCGTCACGGCCGTTTCCACCGCGGGACTGCAACTCTACTCGGCCGACGTCACCTCGATGCCTCAGTTGCGCGAATTGGATATGAGCGGCTGCGGCCTCTACAGCCTCGACACCCAGTGGAACCGTTGCTTGACCTATCTCAACCTGTCTAACAACTACTTCTACAACCTCGACCTAGCGGGCAACAACGAGAACTACGGCAAGAACGTGCTCGTGACCCTCGACCTGTCCAACAACAACCTCTCAACCTTCGACATCAACACCTGCTCGGCCGCGCAGTACCTCAACCTGGCCAACAACCAGTACACCGAGCTGGAGTTTGGCGACTACATCCGTCTGCTCGAGCTGAACGTGTCGGGCAACCAGCTGACCGAGTTGGACCTCTCGGGTTGCGACAACGTCACCAAGGTAGACGCGTCCAACAACCTGCTCACCTCCTACACCTGCCCTAGCGAGGACTTCCTGATCACTTCGCTCGACCTTTCGGGCAACGCCTTGACCTTGGCCACCCTCCCCGCTCCCTCGGAGGCTACCCTGGCCGGAGGAACTTACACCTACGCTCCCCAAAAGCCGATTACCATCACGGCCAAGGGCCCTGGCGTCGACCTCTCGACCCAGAACGTCACCATCGACGGTTCCAGGACCGTATACACGTGGAAAACCATTGACGGCGAAACGCTTACCGCAGGCTCGGACTATACCGAGTCGAGTGGCTCGTTCAAGTTCCTCGACCCGATGGTGGGCAAGACCGTGAAGTGCTACATGACCAACGCCGCCATGCCCCAATTCGCTGGCGACAACACCTTGACTACCACCGCGATTGAGGCCGCTTCGATGCCTACCCACGTGCTGGCCACATTCGTCACCACCACCGCTGGCGAGACCGTAACCTTGTCGCTCGCCTCCCACGTTGACGGCCGCGCCATCTACATCGACTGGAACGGCGACGGCACCGGCCTCGAGCAGTACCCCTTGACCACCTCCTACACCCTGTTCTCGGCCACGACCAAGAAGTGTGTCACCGTCAAGGCCTACAGCTACGAGGAGGACGACCAAGTGTCGGTGTTCTCCATCTCCAACGCCTCGATGTCGTCGTTCGACGCCTCGCCCATGAAGTCGCTTAAGTGCCTGAGCGTGATCAACGCCGGATTGGACGACATCATCATGCCCGACAACACCTCGCTGTTGACCGAACTGACGCTGAGCGGCAACAACTTCACCGAGTTTGACCTCGGCCAGTACCCCACCGTGCAGCACTGCTCCTTGGCCAGCAACCCGTTGACGAGCCTCGACCTGCGCTCCAACACGGCCCTGCAGACGTTCTCGGCCACCGCTTGCGGCCTTACCAGCGTCAACCTCGAGGGTTGCGACAAGCTGTGGGCGCTTTACCTTGCCGACAACAACCTCGAGGAGATTGACCTCAGCCCATGCACACAGTTGCAACAGGTTACCCTCGACCACAACCGGCTGTCGCACATCGATCTCTCGGGCTTGAACAACCTGCTGCTCGTCTACCTCAACAACAACTACTTCGACTTCAACACGTTGCCCCTGCCCCAATGGAGCATGTACGCCTACGCCAACCAGGCACCCATCGACCCCATCATCGACGGCAACAAGGTTGACCTCAGCTCGCAAGCCATCGTCAACGACGGCTCTCAGGACTATGAGACCGTCTACACCTGGTACCTCGACACCCCGGTGTGGGACGAGGACGACAACATGCTGGGCGAGGTGCTCTACGTCGACGATGAGTACACGATTGAAGGCGGCGTTTCGACGTTCAACTACTCATTCAACGGCATCATGTGCGTGATGACCAACTCGGTGTTCCCCGATTGCTTCATGTACACCAACCTGATTGATGTCGTCGCCAGCGGTGTTGGCTCGATCCTGCGCGACCCGGCCGACGCAGAAGCCCCCGTGGAGTGGTACAACCTCCAGGGCGTGCGCCTCAAGCAACCCGTCCGCGGCCAGGTGATGATCCGCCGCCAAGGCAGCACATCCACCAAGGTGGTGATAAGGTAACATCGACTGGAATCGATAGAATCCCGATAGCGATAGCAATAAATCGCGAAAAATCGCAATAAATCGAGCCCGCGGGGACAACCTCGCGGGCTCGTTCTATCCAAGGGTGATTTCAATCGACTTCTTTCGATATCCATCGATTTCAGTCGATTCCCTCGTTTAAGCTTCCTCGCTTTTTTAAAAAAAATTAGGAAATTCGGCGGCGAATAATTAACTTTGCGGAAAATACCTGTTGCCAATGATTTATTCTATGACCGGCTTCGGCCGGGCTGTTGTCGAAAGCGCAACCAAGAGATTTACTGTAGAGATTAAGTCGCTCAATTCCAAGCAACTCGACCTGTCGACGCGTGTGCCGGCTCCTTATCGCGAAACCGAGCTCGACCTGCGCGCCGCGATCTCTCGCAGGCTCGAGCGCGGAAAAGTGGACCTTAACGTCTATGTCGAAAACACCGGCGACGAGACTCCCGCCGCCTTCAATATCCCCATGATGCGGGCCTACAAGGCCGAGCTGGAAGCCGCCGCCAAGGAGCTCAACATCCCCGAGCCTACCGACTGGTACACGCTGCTGCTCCGTTTCCCCGAGACGCTCCGCTCCAACGCCCTCACCGTCGTCACCGAGGAGGAGCAACAAGCCCTAATCCGTGGCGTCGAGGAGGCGGTGGAGGCGCTGATGCAGTTCCGCGCCAAGGAGGGCGAGAAACTCGAGGAGTTCTTCCGTCGACGAGTGGAGGCCATCGCCGACCTTCTCTCGCAAGTGCCACAATACGAGGAGGAGCGCATCACCCGCGTAAAGACGCGCCTCGAGGAAGGCCTGCAGAAGCTCTCGGCGATCGACTACGACAAGGGTCGCCTTGAGCAGGAGATGATTTTCTACATCGAAAAACTCGACATCACCGAGGAGAAGCAGCGCCTGCGCCAGCATCTCCATTACTTCCTCGAGACACTTCAGGCACCTCCGGGACAGGGCAAGAAGCTCGGTTTCATCTCCCAGGAGATGGGCCGCGAGATCAACACCCTCGGCTCCAAGAGCAACCACGCCGAGATGCAGAAGCTCGTGGTGAAAATGAAGGACCAGCTGGAGCAGATCAAGGAGCAAGTGCTGAATGTGATGTAGGCTATTAGTTGGTAGTAGTTAGTAGTTTTTAGTAGATAGTAAAAGTTAATCACTACCAACCACAACTCCCCCATTTGCTAATCATTGCTTATTACTTCTAACATTCCCGAACCATTGTAGAGTAAACTCCTTCTAACTACTAAAAACTTCCATTCACTACAAACTCATCCATATGCAAGAAGGGAAAATCATAATTATCTCGGCACCCTCGGGATGCGGCAAGTCGACGATCATCAATGCGCTGATGGAGCGCGGTGACATCGACATGCAATTCTCGGTGTCGGCCACCAATCGCTCCCCCCGCGCGGGCGAGGAGCACGGCAAAAACTACTATTTTCTTAGCGACGAGCAGTTCCGTAAAGCCATCAACGACAACCTTTTCGTGGAATACGAGGAGGTGTACCCGGGTCGCTTCTACGGCACGCTCAAGAGCGAGGTGGAGCGCCTCACCAAGGGCGGCCACAACGTGGTACTCGACATCGACGTGCACGGCGGTGTCAACGTTAAAAACCTCTACGGCGACCGCGCGCTCAGCATCTTCGTGGAGCCGCCGTCGATCGCCACCCTGCGCGAGCGCCTCGAGGGTCGCGGCACCGACGCCCCCGAGGTGATCGACCAGCGTGTCGACCGCGCCGAATACGAATTGACCTTCGCCCCGCAATACGACACCATCGTCGTCAACCGCGACCTCGACAAGGCCATAAACGACACCCACGCGGCTATCACCAACTTTCTAAAACGCTGACTTGTAGAGATGGAAATAGGCATTCTTGGCGGTTCGTTCAACCCGGTTCACATCGGCCACATCGCATTGGCGTCCTACCTCGCCCAATACACCCAACTGTCGCGAGTGTGGCTTACACTGTCGCCCCTCAACCCCCTTAAGGAGCGACCTGGCGACCTGGCCAGTGACATCTGCCGCCTGGAAATGTTGCAAATCGCCGCCAAGCCCCACGCGGGCATCGAGGTGTGCGACATCGAGCTGTCGATGCCTCGCCCCAGCTACACCATCGACACCCTGCGCGCCCTGCGCAAGCGCTACCCGTCGAAGAAATTCCGACTGGTAATCGGCCGCGACAACTGGGAAATCTTCGACCGCTGGAAAGCCTACCAAGAGATTATCGACGACTTCGGGGTGATCGTCTACCCTCGCCCCGGCTACCCCGACACCCCTATCTACGTGGACAATGTCGACACCGTCCGAGCCCCGATTATCGACCTGTCGAGCACCTTCATCCGCTCAGGAGCCGAGAAGGGCCGCGACATGAGCGCCTTCGTGCCCGCCGGCGTATGGAAATATATCACGTCACATCATCTTTATCACACATAAGTCATGTCACTCTCCAACAACTCCCTGGCGTTCATCGCCTTAAGTAACGAGTACTGCTTGGCCCTCGAGAACGCCACGCAGTCGACACCCGCCGAGTTTATAGCCCAGATGACCCGCCTGTTGCCGCGGCTGTACATCGCCGCGAGCGACCTACAGGTGGAGGACGATCTGTGGGACGAGCCTTACATCTCGCCCGCGCTCGACGAGGACTATTATGAGGCCATCCGCCGCGGCGTGGAGTCGCTGCTTGGTCCCGACGATGTGTATCTGGAGACGTTTGAGGACGACATGAAGTACAGCGACACACCCATCTCGGCATCCGTCTCCGAGGGCCTGGCCGACATCTTCCAGGCGCTGTACAACTTCCTGGAGATGGTGCGTGACGCCACCGACGAGCAATCGCTCCAGGCCATCGCCGCCGCCCGCGAGGACTTCGCCTCCTACTGGTCGCAAACCCTCTGCAACGTGATGCGTCCCCTCAATCACCTCCGCCAAAATCCCCCCGAAGAAGATTAGAGGGCTATCAAACAATCCCTCGACATAAATCGACATAAATCGAGCCCGTGAGGATCACCCCGCGAGCTCGATTTCTTTCCAGTGATTTCTTTCGATTTCAGTCGCTCCCTTCGAGTGACTTCATTCGACTTCTCTCGATTTCTTTCGATTTAAGTCGAGAGCTAAATGCTATCTCTTTATCAGTTTGTGCGTCGTCACGCCGCCATCGGTGGCGATCCTTACCACGTATTGACCGGAGGCAAGGCCGCTCACGTCAATCGTCGTAGCACCGTCAATCGCCACGCTCTTTACCAGCGAGCCGGCCAAGGAGTAGATCTCCACGGTGGCGCGACCGGCGATACCCGTCACGTTCACCACGTCGTCGGCAGGATTGGGGAAGATTCCCACAACTCCCTGGGAGTCAACGCCTACGCCATCCACGCCCGTCGTCGGGGTGAAGATCACATACCTCACGGCATCCAGCGCCGTCCCATACGTGCTCGCATACGGATAGAACTGGTAAATCGTGCTACTCGTCTTAATCTCCTTCGGCCTCAAAGCGCTACTGCTTCCGCTGCCACTAACGGGGGTAAAGGCATCGATGTAAACAATCTTGTTCTCCCCTTCGGGAACCGTTACGTCGGTAGTGGTAGCCGATGTGCCCACGATGGTGCCATCCAATTCAGCCACAACGCCATACATATCGCTTACCCAAGTCGAGGCCACGCCATAGAGTATCACCCTAATATTGGGGTCGTTTATGTAGACATATGCGGGATCATACGCATACAATCCCTCCGAAATCTTGTTGTCAAACTCAATTCCAGCGACAGCCACCTCCGGCGTCTCGGTGAACTTCACATAATACCAATAATAATCAGTCATACTGCCTTGTACCACCTTCAATTGGCCTGCTGAAGAAGCATAAGGTATCAAGAAATACGTGCTGGAAGTGTCAAATACTCCTACCAAAGAGGTGTCAAAAGTTAATGTAACAGATTGTCCACTTGCGATTGTCACACTTCCAAGGCTAAGTGCTCCAGCATAAGTATAACCATCAGAAGTAAGTTTGTAAACATTCAACCTAACAGTGTCAACCCAACTACCTTCAGAGCTCTGTAGGGTCAACGCTAAATTAGGATTGTTCAGACTCACCGTAGTGGGATTGCTGGAATCAACACTGATAGAGGTCGTGCCAGTGGTGAATCCTGTTGCTACCGCCGTTCCTGTATTGCTTGCCTTTGTTACTGTGAAACTATAAATCGAATTACAATTAGTATAGGAGTCGCCCGTATCGTAAGAAAGCATAACATACCAAGTACCCGCTGAAATTGACGAGGGGATAGCAAAAGGTACAGTTACCGAACCCGTTCCACCTTCTACATCGGCAATTTCAACTTCCACGGGGTCGCTGAAGGCATAGATTGTGAACGAACTTGAATATTTGCCAAATTTCATCTTCACCTTACCGTCATAAGGTTTATTGGTTGTTAACTGCCAATTGAAATTGTAGGTTTGGGCGGTGTAAATTGTGGATGCGCTGGCTGAGGTTGAAGGATCCACTATAGATTGCAATGTGGCGGTGGCCGTAAGAGCCGAAGGAGTTGCGCCATTGGAATCAGTTACGGTAATGGTAGTGCCATCGTTCGTAAAGATGAGATATCCAGGGCGATCCAAGGGATGATACATGTGACGCCAAGAGCCATCAACATCGGTATAAGCCGGGTATACTCGATAGGTTCCTGTTGGGAATTTCGAGGTCGAAAAAATCATGTTATAAAATCCCAAATTAATGGTAAAATCATAGTTGGTATATCCTATTGTCTTGAGAAGTGTACCATCCTCTTGTTCACACATCACGCCAATAGTAATAGATGCTGTTTGTGCCAAACTACGATTCCAAAATCCATAGCCCAAGGTGATTGACCCTGACTTTGCATTATATGTGGAGGCATCGGAATATAAATTTTCCGCTTCAAAAACATATTTCTCCACGGTATCATCCTGGGGCTTTTGGATACCCACTGTAGCCCCTTGGCTGCTATTATATCCTGAAGTTGAGCCACCAATTCCCTGGGTGGGAGGATCAAGGGCGGTTAATAGGAAATAGCCATTGGAAGATCCACCCCATCCCCAATTAATATGGAAATAATCGTCATAGCTATAGCCATCACATACGAATGCATGGCCACTAGTATTGCTTTGGCCATTGTACATTACGGCTCGGCCAGCTGCCATCTCAGCGTAAATCAAGTCGTTCCACTCGTCGGTAGTAAACCAGCAACGCTCGTAGTAGGTAGTACCCTTGTCATAATTGAAATATTTACGGAAGTTCTGCGCGGCGTATAAGGTTACAGCTCCCGATGAAGATTCGGTATAACTCATCTGGCATGCCGCACCGCATTGATACATCAATTTGGCTACCGCTGCAGCTTGGGTTTCGGTGTAGGCGCCTGAGTAATCGTCAAGCATGTTGTCCCAGTCGTAACCACCAAGAGCTATCGTGGCTGTGGTGGAAACGTTATCTACTGTATAAGTGAAAGTGGCCTCCTCAGAGGTTGCCGTAGGCCAATTGTGCACTTTCATCACCTGTGCTTGGGCCGTGGCGACGCAGCCGGTAACGCAATTGGTTCCTCCACTTCCCACAGGGCAATCGTTATTAAACGGGGTGGATTGGTCCCATAGGGTTTTGCAGATGGGGGAGACGGCGAGCTTGACCGATTTGGGACGTGCCGAGGTCTCGGTGACCGGGCCGGTAACGGTGATGGGACCGTCGGTGAGACAGGCGATTTGGGCCGCGTATTCGCTGAGCCACCATTGCATGGCCGGGGGGATGTTGGAGGGGTCGAAGGTGGTGTCGTCGCTGTAGCCCAGAACGGCGGGGACGCGGTCATCGGCCGCGGCGAGGATGAAGCCGGGATTACCAGCCTCGGCGGCAAACACGTACACCGCGGCCTGGCCCAGCGAATCGGTCTGGGTGAAGCGTAATTGGTCGATTGCCGCTCCGTGACCTAAACGTTTGGTCAGGGGCGACTGCGCGGGGAGCGACTGGCACGCGCGTGCCAGGGCTTGTGACGGACTAAGCTCGGCCGCCGTTGCCGCCGACATGGCTACTACCGTTGCCGACAACAGGAGAGAGGCTTTCTGAAGTAATCCTGATCTCATAGGGAATGGTGATTTAAGTTCCTGTAGTGTGATAGAATGTCGCAAATTTAGCTAAATTTCTGATAAAAAAGAAAAAATTACGGCTTTTTTGTCGCTTTTTGCCAGCCGGGGCAGTGCAGGCAGAGCTTTTACAAGCTGGGGTATTCGCGATCCGATTACACGAGTGCACGAATGCACGACAAAGCCCCGCCTGAACAACAGACGGGGCTTGGTTTCTTATCTGTCGCGCCGGGGACGGCGCGACTTCCTTTCTAGCGTTGGCGGCGGGGGCCACGGTCGCCATTGTCGCGACGAGGACGATCGCCATTGTCGCGGCGGGGACGGTCGCCACGTTCGCCACGGGGACGACGCTCGCGCTCCACGTAGCCTTCGGGTTTCTCTTGTAGCGCGCGCATCGACAGGCGGTACTTGCCGGTCTTCTTGTCGACCTCAAGCAGCTTCACCTCTACCTCGTCGCCCTCTTTCAGGCCACTCTCCTCCATGTTCTCGAGGCGGTTCCACGAGATCTCGGAGATGTGCAGCAGGCCGTCGCGGTTGGGCATGAACTCTACGAAGGCTCCAAACTCGAGGATGGAGCGTACCTTGCCTTTGTACACCTTGCCTTCCTCGGGCAGGGCGACGATAGCGTTGATCATCTCGAGGACCTTGTCGATCGAGTCCTTGTTGGGGGCCGCTACCTCGATGTAGCCACCCTCGTCGATCTCGTCGATCGATACGGTAGCGCCCGATGCCTCCTGGATGCCCTGGATAACCTTTCCGCCCGGGCCAATGACAGCGCCAATAAGCTCCTTGGGAATGAGCATGGTGACGATGCGGGGCACCTGGGGCTTGTAGTCGGCGCGTGGCTCGGGGATGGTCTCGTTGATGATATTGAGGATGTGCAAGCGACCCTCGCGAGCCTGGTTGAGAGCTTTCTCAAGGATCTCATAGCTGAGGCCGTCGCACTTGATATCCATCTGCGTTGCGGTGATGCCGTCCTTGGTGCCGGTCACCTTGAAGTCCATGTCGCCCAGGTGGTCCTCGTCGCCGAGGATGTCGCTAAGGATGGCGTACTTGGTAGCTCCTTCGTCGCTGATAAGGCCCATGGCGATACCTGCAACGGGCTTGCGCATCTTCACGCCAGCGTCCAAGAGAGCGAGGGTGCCGGCGCACACGGTGGCCATCGACGATGAGCCGTTGCTCTCGAGGATGTCGCTAACTACGCGGCACACGTAGGGGAAGTCCTCGGGGAACATGCGCTTGAGGGCGCGGTGGGCCAAGTTGCCGTGGCCTACCTCGCGACGGCTTACGCCGCGGCTGGGACGGGCCTCACCGGTGGAGAAGGGAGGGAAATTATAGTGAAGCAGGAAGCGCTCCTTGCCTTGGTTGAGCACGTCGTCGAGAATCTTCTCGTCGAGCTTGGTGCCGAGGGTGACGGTAGCCAACGACTGGGTCTCGCCACGGGTGAACACGGCCGAACCGTGAGGGCCGGGGAGATAGTCGACCTCACACCAGATGGGGCGGATCTCGTTGGTCTTGCGGCCGTCCAAGCGGATGCCCTCGTCGAGCACGCAGCGGCGCATGGCGTCCTTCTCCACATCGTGGTAGTAGCGGCGAACCAGGGGCTCTTTCTCCTCGCGCTCCTCCTCGGGGATAGAGGCGATGTACTCCTCGCAGATGGCATCGAACGAGTCCTGGCGCCAGTGCTTGTCGGCGCAACCGGCCTTGGCGATGGCGTAGGCCTTGTCGTAGCACTTTTCGCGCACGTCCTTGCGGAGATCCTCGTCGTTGACCTCGTGGCAGTACTCGCGCTTAACGGTGGCCTTGGCCTCCTCGGCGAGCTCGAGCTGCACCTTGCAGTGGTCCTTAATGGCGTCGTGGGCGGCTTTGAGGGCGGCGAGCAGGTCGGCCTCGCTCACCTCGTCCATCTCGCCCTCCACCATCATGATATTGTCGTAAGTGGCACCAACCATAAGCTCCATGTCGGCTTTCTGCAACTGGTCGAAGGTGGGGTTGATCACAAACTCACCGTCGACGCGGGCAACGCGCACCTCCGAAATGGGGCCGTTGAAGGGGATATCGCTCACGGCGAGGGCGGCCGAAGCGGCCAAGCCAGCCAGAGCGTCGGGGGCGTCAACACCGTCGGCCGAGTACATGGTCACGTTCACGAAGGTGTCGGCGTGGTAATTGTCGGGGAACAGGGGGCGCAACACGCGATCGACCAGGCGAGAGGTAAGGATCTCGTAATCCGAGGCGCGGCCTTCGCGCTTGAGGAAACCGCCGGGGAAGCGGCCGTTGGAAGAGAATTTCTCTTTGTACTCTACTGTGAGGGGCATGAAATCTACACCCTCGCCGGCCTCCTTGGCCGAAACGACTGTGGCAAGCAGCATGGTGTTGCCCATGCGCAGCTCAACGGCACCGTCGGCTTGCTTGGCCAATTTGCCTGTCTCCAGGGTAATTGTGCGGCCATCGGCAAGCGTGATGGTCTTCTTGATTGGGTTAAGTGCCATAAGATGGTTTTTCTGCTTAAATATATTTTTCTTTCGTCAAAATTCGTGCAAAGTTACGAATTTTCCCCGACATATCATGCAATATCAGTAAAAATTGTTAACTTCGCGGAAAATTCAACCTTTTGGGTTGCGATTTGTTAGTGTAGAGAGCCTTTAGGTTTCACTATGTTAGCGTTTCAGGCCGTATTTTTTATCATCATCAGCGTTCTAAAGTATTAGAGATATGTCAAAGGTAACCAAAGAAATGGCCCTCGACTACCACCGCATGGGTGGCAAGCCGGGCAAAATCGAGATCGTCCCCACCAAACCTTACTCCACCCAAGCCGACCTGGCCCTGGCCTACTCCCCGGGCGTGGCCTACCCCTGCCTCGACATCGAGCAGGATCCGCAGGACGCCTACGAGTACACCAACAAGGGCAACCTCGTGGCCGTAATCTCCAACGGCACCGCAGTGCTGGGTTTGGGCGACATCGGCGCTCTCGCCGGAAAGCCCGTGATGGAGGGTAAGGCTCTGCTGTTCAAGATTTTCGCCGGCATCGACTGCTTCGACATCGAAATCAACGAGAAGGACCCCAAGAAATTCATCGAGATCGTCAAGGCCCTCAGCCCCACCTTCGGCGGTATCAACCTTGAGGACATCAAGGCCCCCGAGTGTTTCGAGATCGAGCAGACGCTGAAGGCTGAGTGCAACATCCCCGTGATGCACGACGACCAGCACGGCACGGCAATCATCTCGGGCGCGGGCCTGCTAAACGCCCTCGAGATCCAAGGCAAGAAGATCGAGGACATCAAGCTCGTGGTCAACGGCGCAGGAGCCGCCGCGGTTTCCTGCACAAAATTATACATCGCCCTGGGTGTCAACCCCAAGAACATCGTGATGTGCGACTCCAAGGGCGTGATCAACACCGAGCGCAAGGACTTGAACAAGCAAAAGAGCGAGTTCGCCACCGACCGCCCCATCCACACCCTGGCCGAGGCGATGGTGGGCGCCGACGTGTTCCTGGGTCTCTCAGTGAAGGACGTGGTTACCCCCGAGATGCTCCAGTCGATGGCTCCCAAGCCTATCGTGTTCGCTTTGGCCAACCCCGATCCCGAGATCGCCTACGACAAGGCCATGGCCTCGCGCAAGGACCTGATCTTCGCCACCGGCCGCAGCGACTACCCCAACCAGATCAACAATGTGCTGGGCTTCCCCTACATCTTCCGCGGCGCGCTCGATTCGGGTGCCACCGTCATCAACGAGGAGATGAAGCTCGCAGCCGTGCGTGCCATCGCCGACCTGGCCAAGTTGCCCGTTCCCTCGGTGGTCAACGCCGCCTATAACATGACCAACCTGAAGTTTGGCCCCGACTATATCCTGCCCAAGCCTCTTGACCCCCGATTGCTGACGACCGTGGCACCCGCCGTGGCTCGCGGCGCGATGGAATCGGGCGTGGCCCGTCGCCCCATCACCGATTGGGCAGCTTATGAGACTCGCCTGCGCCAGCTCATGGGCTACGACAACAAGCTGACGCGCCGTTTCGCCGACCAGGCCCGCTCCAACCCCAAGCGCGTTGTCTTCGGCGAGGCCAACACCGACAACACCCTGCGCGCGGCGGTTTCGGCACGCAACCAGGGCATCTGCATCCCCATCCTGCTGGGCAACGAGGAGATGATCGCCAAGCGCGCCGAGCGCCTGGGCCTCGACATCGAGGGTATCGAGATCATCAACCTGCGCCACGACCGCGAGGCCGACCGTCGTCATCGCTTCGCCACCGAGCTGTCGTCCAAGCGCCAGCGTCACGGCCTTACCTACCGCGAGGCGCTGGAGAAGATGTTCGACCGCAACTACTTCGGCATGATGCTTGTCGAGAGCGGCGAGGCCGACGCATTTATCGCCGGTACCTACTCGGCCAACGACAAGGCCACCGAGATCGCCAAGGAGGTGATCGGCATCCGCCCGAGCTACAGGCACTTCGCGTCGATGCACATCCTCAACACCAAGCGCGGCACCTACTTCCTGGCCGACACTATGGTCAACCATGGCAACGACGAGGAGACGCTGATGGACGTGGCCCGCTTGACCCGCAACTCGGTAGAATACTTCGCCCACGACCCGGTGATGGCCATGGTAAGCTACTCCAACTTCGGCTCGTCGCGCGAGCCTGAGTGCCAGACGGTCCACAATGTCGTTGAGCGCATGCAGGAGCGTTACCCCGAATTACCGATCGACGGCGAGATGCAGGTCAACTACGCCCTCAACCGCGAGCAGCGCGACGAGGCGTTCCCGTTCACGCGCCTCAAAGGCAAGGATGTCAACACGCTTATCTTCCCCAACCTGTCGGCTGCCAACACTGCCTACCGCATGATGCTCGAAATGGGCTTGGGCGACGCTATCGGCCCCATCCAGATGGGCCTGAACAAGCCTGTGCACTTTATCGGCGTGGACCAGCCGGTGCGCGACATCATCAACCTGGCCACGATCGCCGTGCTCGACGCCGCCGTGCTCGAGAAGATCAACGCCAACCCCTCCGCCCGCCAAGAAAAATAATCCATTCGCCACGAATTCCTATTAAAGATTTGGCCACGAATTTCAATTAAAGATTTGGCCACGAATTTCACTAATTTACACTAAAAAGATCCGCATTATATTAGTGTAAATTCGTGAAATTCGTGGCTAAATAATATTAATCTCGAAATTCGTGGCCAAATAATATCAATCGTGAAATTCGTGGCTAAATAATATTAATCTCGAAATTCGTGGCTAAATAATATTAATCTTGAAATTCGTGGCTAAAGGAGGTCGAGGTCGATGAGGACGAGAGTGGGGTGCGAGCGGTCGCGCCCCATTTCTGTTTCTATGCGCTTTAGGAGTGCGATAAATTGGTCATTGGGCAGAGGGCTTTGGCATGCTACCTCGGCGTTGGCGTAGATCATCGCGTGGGGGTCGTCGGGGCAACGCCAGTCGCGGCTTTCCACGATGGGGCCGCGCCACGCCACACCGGGCAGGCGACGGATCGCCTCCTCGACGCGTGCCAGGCGGTCGGGGGCGTTGCTACCGATCCTTACGCGGTAGGTGGTCATTGAGGTGGAAGGCTTTCGGGATTCTCGGGATTTCCGGGATTCTCGATTAGGAAAAGGGAGAAATTCACCGATCCGTAGGCGCGATGGGAGTGGAAATATTGTAGATGGGAGTAGTCGTGCTTGGCGGAGTGCTCGAGGATGAATAGAGTCGGCCCTGACGACTTTTCCACCATGGCGATCACGGCGGGGGCAACGGCGTCGAAATTGGGCATATCGTAGGGAGGATCGGCGAAAATCAAGTCGTAGTGTCGGCGAGAGGAGGCCACGAATTTCAGCGCGTCGCCACGCACAAGCGAATGGGTGTCACCCGCCTTCAGCTCGCCGGCCACCTTCTGAATAAATCTGGCTTGCGTGGCGGCTTTCTCGACCGAAGTCACGCTGGAGCAGCCGCGCGACAGCAGCTCGAAACTCACCGCGCCCGTACCCGCGAAGAGGTCGAGAGCCGTAGCTCCGTCGAGGTCGACCATGTTCTCGATGACGTTGAATATATTCTCGCGCGCGAAGTCGGTGGTGGGTCGCGCGGTGATATTTGTGGGCACCTGGAAGCGGCGCCTCCCGTATTTTCCTCTAATAATTCTCATATAAAGTTTTAAGGAATTGGTAGTTTTAAGGAATTAGTAGAAGTTATTCCCTAATTCTCTTGCAACTAACATCTAACAACTAACAACTAACAACTATTTCACTCACAAAGGGGTAGCACAATTAAGTCGAATGGTGTTTCGAGGGCCTCCTTTCCCGCCTTGTACATGAGCGATGGGAATATCGCGGGCATCACGTAGGCCAGGTACTCGCGCAGGATGGGCATCAACCGCTCGCGCTCGCGGGCGTCGCCTGCGAGCAGCAATTCGTCGCTTTGTGGGTTGAGGTCGAGAGCCTTGCGGGCCGCGATGATGTAATAGGCGGCGTCCATCGTGTCGTGGATGGGATATGTGTTGGCAAGCCGGACGGTGTCGCGGCCGAACGACATGACATCAACCGCCCCGTCGCGCAGATGGGCATACATCTTTCCCGAGTTGCCGATGCGGCTTTTGTCGTGGAAGTAGCGGGACAGCGGCGTCAAGTGGCAGTGCATGCGGGGGTTGTTGAACGTTCGGCGCAGGAAACGTATCAACTCGGCGTCGGCGCCCCAAGCTAACAGGCAATCGAGGCCGGGCAATTGGTTGTAAATCACCTCCTCGGCTACGTCGCCCGCGGGACATACCGTGTCGTATATCTTTCGACGAGTCTCCTCATCATCTATCTCATTGGGAATCAACGTGAAGCGCATCGTTTCTACGACCACTTCCACTCGGCTGAAGTCGCCGAGCAGCGCTGGATTGTCGTAAACGGCTTGCTCCAAGCCCTTTACAAGCCCTTCGGAGGTGTCGATGGGGATTCGGCGGTGGATGAGCATATTGTCGGTGGCGATGTTGTAGAGCATCACGTGCAGGTCACTGGGACCGACGCGCAAATAAAGCCTCCACATGCGCGGGGAGTCGCCTATCATCTCCTGGGTTATTACTGGTTCCATGGTATCATATTGGGTTATTTGCTATCCCGAATACTCGATTGCACGAATGCACGAGTGGATGAGTGCTCGAGGGAAGTGGTATTCAAAAAATAATATAAAAAGAGAGTTGCCGCCATAATGAGCGGTACCGAGATGCTGAAAATGATTCCCACGATTCCCCAGCCAAAGGTAAAGCCAAAGAGGTAGGTCACCGGTAGGCCCACGACGATGTAGCTCATCAAGGCGATCCACATCATGGGCTTGACGCGCGAGGTGCCGCGCAGGGCGTTGGCGAAGGTGATCTGGGTGGCGTCGGCCAACTGGTAGAAAATCAGCGGGAAAATCAGCGTCAACGTGCAAGCGATCACCAAGGCGTCCTCGGTAAAGAAGTGGACGATGGGGTGACCGAGGAAGGCGAAAATCAGCGATGCGATCAGTGCGAGGGCCAGAATTATGTGGTAGCCCGAGAAGGCAATACGGCGCATGGCGTGGCGGTCGTCGAGGCCTTTGGCGTTGGACACAAGCACGGCCACGGCTGTGGCCATCGAGTAGTAGACGCAGAAGCCAAGCGTGCCGAGCATGATCATAATCTGGAATGAGGCCAATTCGATGGCTCCAAGCCACCCCACCATCACGGCGCAAATCGTGAACGAACCGCTCTCGCACACCATCTGGGCCATCACCGGCCACGATGTAGCCCACACCTTGCGCCCGGTAGCGCGGCTCAAGCGGGCCTCCTTCAGGCCATGTCGGGCTTCGGCAAACTCCTCGCGCTGAAGGAACATGGCGGCGATGACTATCAGCGACAGCCAACGTGCCATAAACGTAGCCCAGCCGGCACCAGTCAGACCCATCTCCGGGAATCCCCACTGGCCGAAAATCAAGGCGTAATTGGCCACTACGTTCAACGCGTTGCAACCGAGGATAATCCACATGGGGGGCTTGGTGCGGGTAATGCCGTAGCTCCACTGGGCGAACACGCCAAACAGAGTCACCGCGGGGAGTCCAGCGAGGTAAATCAGATAGTAAGGCTTGACGATTGGCATCAGTTCCTCAGGTTGGCCCAAATGCTCCAGATTGAGGTACAAAATGCCCATCACGAGCATTACAAACAGCGAGAAGACCAAATTGATGATCAGCGCGTTGTGTATCGTGGAGCCAATGTCCCATTGACGTTTCTGGGCGTAGAGGGCTCCCACCAAGGGGGTGATGCCGTATGTGAAACCGATGCAGGCGAAGATGGCGACGTTGAAAACGTTATTTACCAACGAGGCCGAAGCCAAGGCGGCCGTGGAGTAGTGGCCAACCATGATGTTGTCGGCCCAACCCACAGCTATCATACCAAGCTGCCCGATCAAAACCGGGCAGCCTAGCGAGATAATCTCCTTATAATATTGGAAATAAGTTTTCAACTTTTGTTTTTTGGGGGGTTAAATCCTTAAAGCCTTAAAGCCTTAAAGCCTTAAATCTTTAAAGGAGGAAAGGGGTAAAAGGATCTATCTTAAAGCCCCCGCTTCGGGGGTTTGGGGGC
>JAJPXC010000143.1 GCA_021205635.1 Bacteroidales bacterium
TTAGTGATTATTTTGTTTACTCACAACCGGTCCAAAAAATGGGGAGTAGTACATCGGAGGATGGGTCGCGCCGCTCGGCCAATTACAACGAGACAATACCCCTTTACGATTGCGAGCCGGAGCTGTTACTGGATGGTGACTATAACGCTCAGTTTAAATTGCTTGGGGAGACCACATATACGGTGGTGGTGGACCTGAATAATCGTACTGTCACTTGGAAGGCTCCTCAGGAACAGCCAGTTACCCTCTATGCCTACAACAGCAATCGGTTGGTGGCCGTGGGCCAAGGCACCGATGACGACGAGGACGGCATCCTGCGCATGAGCATCCGCGCCAAGCGTGGAGCAACCGTGTTTTTCTCCGACGCCACTTCGGCAAAAGAGATGTCTTCTTCATATAATAGATGGATATACGGTTCTTCCCCTGCTTACCAACCCGCGTCGATAGATGTTACCGATGGTGGCACATTCCCCCTGGAGATCGTGACCTATCAGCAAGTTTACAAAGAGAGCACATGTTATTTCAACCTCAACAAGAGCTATGACGCCATTATCGACCTCAACAACAAGACGGTGCAGTTCTTGGATTACACGGGTGATTATTTGGTGTTCCCTGAGACCCTGTATCTAAGGCGAGGGAAATCATCCACAAATGTAGCTGCCACGGGAGAGAACGGCATCTATAATTTCACATTAAAGAACACTACAACAGGCTCCAACCAGCGATATGGATATCTGTTCACCGACAAGACCAAGGCTGATGACGTTCTGTTGAGCAGTTGGGTATTAGGAGCTGACGAGAATGGCGGCGCAGTGACTCCTTGGAACGATTCATGGGATCTTTATGATATTGACCCCGAAGAGGCCGCTACGGCCGACGAGCCGGGATGCTTCTTCCCGATCAATTACAACCACACCTATAACATAACGGTTGATCTCAAGAATATGACCTCCACGTGGACCATCGCCGATGAGGATGTGCCCACCACAATGTATATGTGGACTACGCCCAAGAATGTGCTGTCCTCCGCCGACAGCGAGACTGGCGTTTTCACCTTTGAGTTGACCACCACCGAGGAAACACCCATCTATTTCTCATCAGTGAACACCTCCAACAAATCGGCGCTTACCTCCAACGGCTGGAACTACGCCGCCGGGCCTCATCACGCGGGCGTGGACGTGGAGGTCGACATGGATCAGACGTACAAGACGTGGCCCGGCAGCTACTTCCAGTTCTACTCGACGAGTTATGGGCCGCAGGCAGGTTATTTCGTGGTGCCGGAGTATACCGATTGCACCATCACGCTGGATATCAACGCCCGCACGGTGAGATTCTCGACCGGCCGCGAGTTGCCCGAGAAGCTCAATTTGGTGGCTTATCCGTTCACGATCCAAGAGACGGCTGAGAGCGAGGACGGAGTGTTTGAGTTCGACTACACCGCCTCCAATTGGGCCTCGGCTCCCAAACTGTATTTCACCGACGCCGACCGCCAGGCCGACGCCACGGCCGGCGCGTGGGTATTGGGGGCCAACCGCGGGGCCGACGACAACGTTGCCGCTTGCTTCAACGCCGAGCTGCCCATGTATGCGGCGTCGATCACCGACCTCTACGCGGGCAAGCGATGCTTCCAGCCCGTGCATCCCCAGACTTACCACATCACCGCCGACCTCAACACCATGACCGTGACCTGGGAGGTGACCACGCCCGACCCCACCTCGCTGCACGTCGTGGATGGTTCCTTCCTGGCCGTCACCGCTCCCACGACCGACATACTCATGCGCTACAGCGTCATCGCCGAGGAGGGTTCGCCGCTGGCTTTCACGCAAGTCACGGGTGGCACCGACAACCGCGCGGCGGGCACTTGGCTCTACGGCGCCACTGATGCTGTGGGCGCCGAGGACGTGACAGTGACCCTCGAGACCGACGCTTCCACCCTCCTGCCGATGTCGCAAACCACTTTCTTGGCGCTCAACTCGGCGCAATGCCGTTACCTCGCCCCGGGCAACTGCGACGTGGTACTCGACCGAGGCCGCGGCACCGCCACCTTCTCGGCCTACACCGGCCAGTACTCGCGTCCGGCTGTTATCCAACTGGTTGATGGCTCCTTGAACGTGCTCGGATCGGGCGAGGGGGACAGCGAAGGCTTGTACAGTTTCAAATTTACCCTCCCTAACGACGCCTCGGTGGCACTGGCCCCGTCCACCATCGACGGCAACAACACCCTGCTCTGGGGCAGCGTGGCCACAGGGACAGCCCCCGAGGTTACCACCGGAACGGCCATGGACCTGCACCGTACTACCCGCGTCAACCTGCGTGACGCCTCCACGGGATTCAACCTCGCGGCCGGCCGCTGGCGCTGCGACGTGGACATCGCCGCAGCAACCGTCACTTTCTCGCCCGTGAGCCAAATTCTGGCCAAATTCACCAAGACCGATGGCGTAACTGAGCTTATAGAGGGCTCGTCGCTCGACGAGATCGCCGACCTGATAATGTGGGTTAAGCCTTACGACGATATCACCTACAGCGACGTCACTTTCAACAGCGAGGCTACCTGCTGCGTGCCCGTTTACACCACTGGCGACAAGGACGCCGACGGCTATACAGCCATAAATGTGCACGTGCCGTTCAACCTGCGCGGTCTTGGCGACCTCACTCTGGCGCTCGAGGACGCCGAAATGGCCGATGGCTCGGAGAGCGAGGGTACCGTCTCGCGCATGTTCAACTCCCTCGTTGATCCCCTGAAGCAATACTCAGTATCGCCCCAAAACCAGTCGACCGTCACCTATATTTACGACACGCACGTCACATGGAGCAGCCCCATCCTCACCGACATGCGACTCACCTCCGACGAGCTATCGCTCAAGCTGATCGAGACGGAGACTGGCGGCTCCATCACAGGCATAAATCCCTCGGTGGAGAACACCACCTTGCACATGGTCAACGAGGAGCTGATCAACGCCAAGGGCACCTATGCGATAGTGCTCCCGGCCGATGCGCTGACGTTCAACGAGGGCGTGGACGACGTGGGCAACTATGCGATGATGATAGTCTACTATATACGCGAGTCGACCTCGGTGGCCGTCGTGCCGATGGACACCGACAACCGCGTCACCGTCTATGACCTAAACGGACGCCATGTGCGCACAGGCCGAGGCGTGGAGGCTATCCAAGGGCTGCACGGAATATATATCGTCAACGGCGTAAAGGTAATAATGTAAGTAAGTAGAAGACTTAAGAGTAGGTAATTTAACACCTTAAGAAGGGGGTCGCGATGCGAATCGCGGCCCCCTTCTGTATTGTATCGGTGCGATGGAATCGCGCCGCACCGTGGGTAGTGTTTCAGTCAGTGTGTCTGGGGCAGGGCTGCCGCCAGGCTGTAATCG